>JAYUEU010000342.1:0-2841 GCA_043739065.1 Synechococcales cyanobacterium
CAATGAGATGGTCTTGGTTCGCGACATTAATTTTTTCAGCATGTGCGAACACCACATGTTGCCCTTCATGGGACGAGCGCACGTTGCTTATATTCCTAATCAAAAGGTTGTGGGTTTAAGCAAGTTGGCCCGGATTGTTGATATGTATGCGCGGCGGATGCAGGTCCAAGAGCGGTTGACGAGCCAAGTTGCTAAAGCATTACAAGAAGCTCTCCAGCCTCGTGGAGTGGCGGTGGTTTTGGAAGCGTCGCACATGTGTATGGTGATGCGCGGCGTTCAGAAGCCCGGTTCTTGGACGGTAACGAGTTCTATGGTGGGCTGTTTCCAGGAAGATTTGCGGACCCGTGAGGAGTTCTTGAACTTGATTCGTCATCAGCCTTCTTTCTGGTAATTTTCGCTATCAACTGAATCAATTAAAACGCGATCGGACTAATTTATCAGAGGTCCGATCGTTTTGTTTAATAAGAGTCCGCTCGTAATAAATCCGCATAACTCGACGTTCAAGTTTTTCCTGGGAGATATTTTGAGGACATAATGCGAGTCCCAGCCTTTTACAGAAATTATAGGGTCAACGAGAAATGTTGATTTTAAGTTCTAAATCTAAAAAAACTTGATGTTCAAATTTTTTGGATTATTTTAGAGTTTATATCTTCCACACTTGATTCATAAATATTTTTACTGTAAAATGCAAAACATCTTGGCTCAGTGGAGTGCACTAGTCTCCTAACTATCAAAGACTTTAGGATTAAAGGTGTACCTCACTCGACCGAGGGTAGCCATGTACACATCTTTTAGAGTCTGACAAAAACTAATGAAAAAATTAGCAGCCAAAGTTTTCTCACTCAGCATTTTAGGTCTTGGAATATTCTCTACTAGTGCTTTAGCAAATGATTTTGTGATGATTGAAGGCGAGAAGATAAAGTCTCTACTAGACCGAGATTCGATCGTACGAACAGGGACCACAGCTAAAGCAACAGTTATAGGTATCTACTCGAGTCCGACCTCAACAGGCGGAACTGGCTATGCTTCAACGCGTGAATTTTCTTGTACAACCCGAAGAGTGCGTGACATTAAAAGCAGCTATTTCTTTGAAAATGGATCTGTGAAACAAGACTTCAAAGTGGAAGAATGGCGCAACATACCACCAAATACTATAAGTGAGACCTTCTTAGATATTGTTTGTAATCGTCCTTAAACTAGATATTCAAGTTTTGCCTGAGAGCCGTTTCTTAACAGTACAGTGTAAGGCAAGGCTGTTTACCAAAATCATATGGTCAATGAGAAACGTTGACATTAAGCTCTAAGTCCAAAAAATTGAATATTGAGCCTAGATCACATTTTTCTGCTCAATGACAGTACGGATTAAGTTCATCAACCAACGCCTTAGCCCGATCGCATAATCCATCCCAGTTCCGATCGTGAATTAAACTCGGTAAAAACAATTCACTAGACAGCCCAACAGCGATCGCCCCAGCCTTTAGGAACTCAGCCGAATTCTCAATACTGACCCCTCCCGTGGGAATCAATGGAATGCCGTGAAGAGGGACTTGTAGACTGCGGATATAACTCGCTCCGCCAAGACTGTGGACGGGGAAAACTTTAACGCTGTCGGCTCCGGCTTGCCAAGCGGTGATAATTTCGGTCGGGGTGAGCGCGCCAGGGACGATCGGAATCCCTAACGTCTTAGCTCGCGAAATTAGGTCAGGGTCATAGTGGGGCGAGAATAAAAATTGGGCATCTGCACTGATAGCTTCCGTAAATTGGGCTTGGGTGATTAGAGTTCCTGCCCCTATTGTGCAATCTGTCAATTCTTGGCGTAGTGTGGCAATCAAATGAGCGGGTCGATCGCTATTCCAAGTGATTTCAATTAATTTGATGCCAGCCCTTGCCACCGATCGGGCCATCTCTAAACCCAGTTCAAACTCCGGCGCACGAAGGACCGCGATCGATCGGTGTTGCATAAGCAAACTAGTCCAAGACATAAATAATCACAACTCATCATAAATAATGAATCATAGAGGGATTGCTAACACGAATTAAACGTTTGAGCTTTTATGAATAAGCTTTTTTGCTTCAGCGGTAAACCAGAACAGATTGAATTCTCTACCCAAACCCATCCATGATCTCCTCCATCTTTAACCCAACGGATCTCCAAGCCTTTGAATCGCTGCATGAGCAATCCATCGTCCTAACTCCAGAGCAAATTCAACAGGCCACTCAATTAAATCAGTTGAATCAGTCTTCTCAAGAATCCTGGAACGAGTATGGCGATCGGTTAGCGCAGTTTGGGTTGATGACTTGGTTGGCGGAACATAATTTGGCGGTGGCTGAGTCTTCATCGACATTAAAGACTACAGAGTTGCAAGTTCGGGACTTTATCGTCCGATCGCAATTTGTTAGCGCATCGGAAGATGAATTTGTAACAGTGCATCGACCTCAAACTCCAGCGCATTTTTATGTCTTGACAACAGTGGCGGAAGAGCAAGGTCAGGTCTGGGTTTCGGGTTTTTTGAGCCATGCTGAGTTGCAAGAAAAATTATCGGGTGCGGCAACCAGTGAAATTCTGTTGTCAGCATTTAACCCGAAGATGGAGACACTGTTGTTGGCATTGCGCTTAACCGAGCCGATCGCTTTGACCGAGAGCACCAGGAATCAGGTTGTGAATCTACGCACTTGGTTATCGCTTGAACCTCCCCAGCCCTAAAGGAACAGGGATTCCTGCCAACTAAAACAGCCGACAGAGGCATATTCAAAGATGCCGCTACCCACTCCGGTTGAAAAAATTCAACCTTTGCGTATACTTTCTGAGTCCTTCAATCTCTTCCTGCTCTGCTGCTTGCC
>JAYUEU010000343.1:0-5136 GCA_043739065.1 Synechococcales cyanobacterium
GCCTTCAAATCTGTGGGTGGACAGCCGATCGTGTTCGATCGGGTGAAGGATGCCTATGCTTGGGATGTGGATGACAACAAATATATTGATTACGTTGGCACTTGGGGACCCGCGATTTGCGGTCATGCTCGGCCTGAGGTGATTAAGGCGATTCAAGCGGCGGCTGAAAAGGGAACTAGTTTTGGTGCGCCCTGTGCCTTGGAAAATGTATTGGCAGAAATGGTGATTGACGCGGTTCCTAGTGTGGAGATGGTGCGTTTTGTTAATTCTGGAACTGAAGCTTGTATGGCGGTTCTGCGGTTGATGCGGGCGTTCACTGGACGGGAGAAGTTGATTAAGTTTGAAGGTTGCTATCACGGACATGCAGATATGTTCTTGGTGAAGGCTGGGTCTGGGGTTGCAACGCTCGGCTTGCCTGATTCCCCCGGTGTGCCCAAATCTACTGCGGCGGCGACGTTGACCGCTCCTTATAACGACCTTGAAGCGGTTCGCACGTTGTTTGCTGAAAATCCTGGCGAAATCTGTGGGGTGATTCTTGAACCTGTTGTAGGGAATTCGGGATTTATTGTGCCCGATGCTGGATTTTTGGCGGGATTGCGAGAATTGACGACGGAGAATGGTGCGCTGTTGGTGTTTGATGAAGTGATGACGGGATTCCGCATTTCCTATGGTGGTGCACAGGCGAAGTTTGGGATTACGCCAGATTTGACGACCATGGGCAAAGTGATTGGTGGCGGATTGCCTGTGGGCGCTTACGGTGGTCGTAAGGACATTATGCAAATGGTTGCGCCTGCGGGTCCAATGTACCAAGCCGGAACGCTTTCGGGAAATCCTTTGGCTATGACGGCAGGGATTAAGACATTGGAGCTTCTAAAGCAGCCTGGGAGTTATGAATATCTCGATCGGATCACGAGCCGTTTGATCAATGGATTATTGGCGATCGGTAAAGAGACGGGCCATGCGATGTGTGGCGGGTCTGTTAGCGGAATGTTTGGGTTCTTCTTCTGTGAAGGTCCAGTGCATAACTTTGAAGATGCAAAGAAGGCGGATACGGTGAAGTTTGGTAAGTTCCATCGGGCCATGCTAGAACAAGGCATATATTTAGCCCCTTCGCAGTTTGAGGCTGGATTTACATCTTTGGCGCATACGGATGAAGATATCGATCGGACTCTAGAAGCGGCCAAAACTGTATTGTCTAGTTTGTAATTGATAGTTTGATTTAATTAATTAAGTGATTTAGAGCGATCGTACTTCGGTGCGATCGTTTTTTAATATCTCATTGTTTAGTCCGATCGCTTTAGTTAATCGATTTTAGAGAATGCGTGAAGTTAATTTGATGCAGTGACTCCGATCGCCACAAAAGTAACTTCATTTCTGAGTGATTTCCCTTAGTTGTTGGAACCTTAAAATAAACTCAACAACTAGTTCTTCTCACCTTCTTTATCAAATCAGTAGAAAGGTTAAATTAAATGTAAAACAAATAGTCCGAAGCCCTAACCTAGCTTGAACCCGTCTTAAATTTAATTAAGACCACCGACTCCACACCATGAATTTTTTCAAACAAGCTCAACAAGCTTTAGACTCTGCCCAAGAAGCCATTCAAGGCGCAGCTAATCAACTCAATGAAACAGTCACTCAAGTTCATCAAACGACGACTGAGGCTATTGAGCAAGGGAAAACTAAAGTTGATAATCTGATTGTTCTGGGTGTAGAAACTACTGCGCAAGCTAAAGCTCATTCCACTGAAACCCTGCAACAGGGAGCTACCTCGATCGCCGCCCACTACAACCACTTCACTACCCAAGCGATCGCCATCAGCACATCAGGCATGACGATCGCCTACGCACTCAAGGACTTACCCCAAACTGCCGCCGACCTCGCTAGAGAAATGCCGAAGATCGCCCATCGGCTTAGGTACCATGCAGGCAGCAGAATGACCGATCTCTCCCGTTCTGATGCAGATGTTATGAATCTGTTCAACAAAATTCCCGGCACCTCCAAACTAAGAGATAGCCAACGCAATATCAGTGACTTTCTATCCAATAAACAAGGGAGTCATATCAGATCGCACCATCACGGCGGCTCCAACAAAGCCGACAACATCATGTGGGAAATTGGCACTGATAATATCCGTCGCGGTGCTCAAACTATGACAGGTGGTGAACAAGTCTATATCCGATTTCATAACGCCGTTGAATCATTGCTGCAAAACTCTGGCACGATCACCCAACTGGGACTCACTGCGACAGGAACCGCGATCGTCACTCAAGCATTAGTCACAGCAGCCTCCTACGCTTTAGATCTGTATCGAGGAGACATTACGATTGAAGAATTCAAGGATCACATCATTGCTGCTGCCGTGAGCGCAGGGATAGCAACACCCCTCTTTTTTCTCATTTTTATTGTTATCCTCGCCCTCTTTCCTGAGTTTGCCGTCATTCTGTCTACGCCTTTTGTCGTGGCTGGGTTCAATCTTTTGTTCGGTATCGGTATCGCAGCACCAATTATTCAATCCATCATTCGTCATATTGAAGCAGATGGCTTTGGAGGAGAAATCGCTCAAGACTACGAAAATTGGGTCAATGAACTCAATCGGCTAATTGAAGTCTCAACCCAAGAAATGCAGCAGATGACTCAGGGCTTGATACCTAAGCTGACTTGATTACCTAAAATAATGATTAAAAAAGTGTTGTTGAAGAAAGTATGGAATCTAGAAATTTAGAACAATTTTTCGATCAGTTACAGAAATCTCTTCATATCTCAAATCAGCAACGCTAAATTGTATTCACAATACATCCCCCTGAAAATCGGTAGGGATTCCCGTAGAAAAACGCTAAAGTTTAATCTGTTAAAGTCTAGTATAGAAAGTGTAAATATCAATAATCCATACTCCTATAACTGAGGTAGACATGCTAGTACTTCGTAAATCTGCCGATCGAGGCCATGCTGACCATGGTTGGCTCAAATCCGCCCACACCTTTTCCTTTTCTAGTTACCAAGATCCAGCACACATGGGCTACCGTAACCTGCGTGTGATCAACGAAGACCGAGTAGCCGCAAGCAAAGGCTTTGGCACCCATTCTCACCAGGATATGGAAATCATTACTTATGTGCTGGATGGTGCGTTGGAGCATCGCGATAGTCTAGGCAATGGAGCCGTAATGCAACCCGGTGATGTGCAGCGAATGAGCGCTGGGACTGGGGTTTCCCACAGTGAATATAATCACTCCACAACTGACGAAGTACATCTTCTGCAAATCTGGATACTTCCCAATCAAACAGGTCTTGATCCTAGCTATGAGCAAACATTTTTCCCTGTAAGCGATCGGCAAAATCAGTTCCGTCTTATTGCCTCTCCAGAGGGTCGCGACGGCTCGGTGGTGGTGCATCAGGATATGGAACTGTATGCGACGATTTTAGATGCAGGGAAAACGATCGAGAAAGCAGTGAGTCCCGATCGACATTTCTGGGTCCAAGTAGCACGGGGATCTGTGGAGGTAAATGGCACCTTATTATCGGCGGGAGATGCGGCAGCGCTTGATCAAATAGAACAAATTACATTGGTCGGTCAAGCGGCGTCAGAAATCTTGATCTTTGATTTGGCTTAGGAGATGTTCTAGCTAGTTTCTCACCGAGGTGCTGAGCAAATTCACCATCACTATCCCCTATAATTTGGATAGGTCGGCAAGTTCTCCTACAAGGTAAATTCGTGCGCTCTTGGTAATACTTTGAACGTCCACTTTCGATTTGAAGCTAATATGATTTCTTAGTCTCCCTTTTTAAGGGGGATTTAGGAGATCAAATCTTGCCAAATAACCGATCATGAATGAATTCTAAGAACCGCAAAATCAATCATTAAATCGCTAGCCACTGAATTAGTGCTGTCGGTAGCTTCGATCGTTTTCTCGTCACCGGATCGATCGCGACATGGCGCGTAGAAGCAACTGCGATCGGCTTATCTACATCCAAATCATTCTGATAAATTTCATACTTCAATATAAAAGCATTCTCTAATTGAATCATTCCAGACAATACTATGTATATTTTATCCCCGCAATACATCGGCTGCATAAAATCAATCTCAGCATGAACGATCGGAACTGCTAATGATTTACCTGAGAAATACTCTTTGAGATCGATCGTCAACGTTTCCAGCAATGTCTCATAAGCCTCATGACAGATACTAAGGGCATTAGAAAAATACACAACTCCTGCCGCATCAGTATCTTTAAAATGAATGGTTCGATAATAAGTAAATGACATTGTTTTTAGAAAGCAGTTACGAGCCCAGATGTTCTTATCAATTAGACAGTTCCCGCTTGGAAGACTTGGCCGATGACTTCTTCGATCGGGGGTTCTCCCACAGACAAATCAACGATCGCCAATTCCGCTAGCATTGTCGAAACCGTTTTCGTTAGCATTTCCTGTTTAACTAAAAAACTGACTCTCACACCATTCATTTCATGAACATCCGCATAACTCTGAAGTTTGGCACGATGGTATGCATAAGCAAACTCGATCGTAACTTCTCGTTTGGGTGAAAACCGTTCCACTAAGCCATCTAGACTGCCATCGTAAATCAGTTTCCCTTGGTGTATTGTCAAAACCCGATCGCACAGCGCCGTAATGTCCGCCATATAATGACTCGTCAGCAAAATCGTCGCATTAAACCGCTGATTATAATCCCGCAAAAACTGCCGAACTGCCAACTGCGCATTCACATCTAACCCCAAGGTCGGTTCATCAAGAAACAACACCTTCGGTTCATGCAACAGCGAAGCCAACAGTTCCGCCTTCATGCGTTCACCCAGTGATAATTTGCGCACAGGCTGAGTGAGTTTGCCAGAAAGCCCTAACATATCGCTCAGTTCTTCAATGCGATGCCTTGCAATCCGATCGCTAATCCCATAGACCGCCGCATTAATCCGCAATGAATCCAACGCAGGCAAATCCCAAATCAATTGCTGCTTTTGTCCCATCACCAAGGTAATGTCTTTGAGAAATTTGGGATGGCGTTTGTAAGGCATTTCCCCGCCAACAGTTACACTACCCGTCGAAGGATGAATCAATCCCGTCAGCATTTTTAAAGTCGTTGTTTTTCCCGCACCATTGGCCCCCAGAAACCCAACAACTTCA
>JAYUEU010000344.1:0-4963 GCA_043739065.1 Synechococcales cyanobacterium
GTCCGTGAATTCTTCGATACCAACATCAACTTCAACAACGTCACCACCAACGTCATCGGATTCCCCTGAGACAGCAACAACACAAACAACGACGATGGCTCTTTCTGGTTCTCCGTCGTCAAAAACTCAATCATCCGATTACTCGTCCGCAAGATCAGAGCAGGAGTCACCACATCATCATGATGTCCCACATACAATGTACTCAACTTATCCGCCATCCGAGTCTGAAGCACATGGGAAAAATTCGATGTTTCCACCGAAAAAACCAAATAATTTTGTAAACTGCGCTTAAATTCAACATAAGTCAGAGATTGAACCTGATTGAGAAAAATATTTGCCAAATTACCATAGCTATAGGTTCCCCGTTTCGCCACAATGATCTTAATCAAGCGCAATGTATCATCCCCCAGCGCTGTCGGATTCTTCAAAGACGGATTACCCTCTAATAGTGACTGCGACCTAGCCACATACATCGCCAAATCAAACTTAAATTTCTCTCGTAACTTCTGCGCCATTGACCTTGCTGCTTCCCGTTGCTCGATCGAATTTCGCGTATCAGCATACTGCGGCACCAACAAATAGGACGTATAGCGCCGCACCCAAGGACCATCATCCAACGTCTCACCAGACTCAACGGTATTATATCGATCGGCAAAAAGCTTCAGATCACTATAGTCCTGACTCTGCTGAAAATTCCGGATCCAAATCCGTAACCGAGTTAATGTTGGAGAAATAGTCGATCGGGGTAAATTCCCATCTTGAAACGCCGCGATCAAATCCTGAATTGGCTTATGACGACGAGTCGCATCCCAATTGTTGACCAGAATATAACAAGCACGCTTAATGGTGTTACGAAACTCTACTTCATTATCATTAAAAATAATTTCATAGAGCGCATTCAACGCCGACGTATTTACAGAATCACCATGGTATAAAAACAACCGTTTAAATTCAAGCAGCACCTCTTCAGGGGGCCACTTGTTCACGATTTCCAATAAAGACTGGTAAATTGTCTGCTGAGCGATTTGAAGCTCACGGTCCGATAAACTCTTTTTCACTCTTGGAATGTCCCCGCATCCTGATTATATCAATGCAGACAAACTAAACTATGGCTGGATAACGATAACTCTATCCGATTTATAATTAATATGCATTAGCAATGTGCTACCCAGGATTCTCCAGAATTCCGGAAAAAACGACTTATTTTACTTATTTTAGAGATGGGGGCAGAGGGACTTGAACCCTCACAACCTTGCGATCAACAGATTTTAAGTCTGGTGCGTCTACCATTCCGCCATGCCCCCAGATGTAGTCCCCATCGGATGTGAACCACTCAAAACAAATTCTACCGTTACTTGGATGAATAGCAACGTTTTCTTTGCACTATTTTTTATAGCACAACTCCTTGCGTCATTCATCAAAAATTCGGAGTAATGTAGAATAAGTAAAATTGAGATAAAAGGATTTTATGGTCGTAGCACTCTTGTATTTGATTTTAGGTGGCGCATATCTGTTGGTCATCCCCTTGGCAGTCTACTTTTACCTAAAGGCACGCTGGTATGTCTGCTCGTCCTACGAACGAGTATTTATGTATTCCCTCGTGTTTATATTTTTCCCAGGAATGCTGGTGCTAGCTCCATTTTTGAACTTCCGGCCCTATCGTCGGGAAATTGAGGCGTAGACATGCGACGGATTGATGCGATCGGCATAACCTTCGGGGTGTTTATGGCGGGCGGTGGCCTGTATCTGCTGTTTGTGTTTGCAGGACTGGATTCAGCCAATGCAGGCATCTGGAGTCAGGCGGTGTTCATGCTCGGTCTGTTGGGCTGGGTTTCCACCTACCTCTTCCGGGCTGCCACCCAAAAAATGAGCTACGTACAGCAGCTCAAGGACTATGAGGAAGCGGTCATGCAGAAACGGCTTGAAGAGATGAGCGAGGAAGAACTCGAACAGCTTCAAGCCGAAGTAGAGCAGGCACAAGCAAAACAGATTCAAGCAGAACAGTCACTGCGAGAGAAGACCTAAAGCCGTGACTTAGCCAAGTTCAGCGCCGATCGCACCTGGTCAAACCCAGTTCCGCCAAAGCTATTGCGGGCCGCGACAACTTGACGGGGAGCAATAGCCGCATAAATATCCGATTCAAACGCTGGGTGAAGTGCCTGCCACTCGTCAAGCTTCAAGTCCTTCAGTAGCTTATTGGCCGCTAGAGAAGTGCGTACGACCTTTCCGACTAAACCATAGGCTTCCCGGAACGGAACCCCCTTAGCGGCCAGATAATCTGCCACGTCGGTTGCATTCGAGAAATCCTCGGCCACCGCATCTGCCAATCGTTGAGGCTTAAACACAATGCCTTCGTCAAATAAAATTGTCATGGCTTCAAGACAAGCCTTCACCGTTTTCACCGTGTCAAATAGCCCTTCCTTGTCTTCCTGAAAATCCTTGTTATAGGCCAACGGCAAGCCCTTAATCATCGTCAACATCGCCTGCAAATGGCCAAAAACCCGACCTGTTTTACCTCGCACTAGTTCTGGGACATCAGGATTTTTCTTTTGAGGCATAATGCTAGACCCAGTCGCGCAGGCATCGGTCAAAGAAATAAATCCAAATTCCTGAGTTGCCCAGAAAATCACTTCTTCAGATAACCGACTCAGGTGGGCCATGACTAAACTGGCGGCGGCTAGAAATTCTACGGCAAAATCCCGATCGCTGACGGCATCCAGACTATTAGCGTAAATCGATTCAAAGCCAAGTTCAGATGCAGTGAAATGCCGATCGATGTTGAATGTTGTTCCCGCAAGCGCTCCAGCTCCCAAGGGACAGATATTCACCCGTTTTGAAACATCTCCCAAACGCTGCCAATCCCGCTCGGTCATCTCGACATAGGCGAGCAGGTGATGGGCAAGGCTAATGGGTTGGGCACGCTGGAGATGGGTGTAGCCGGGAATGAGAGTTTCGACATGCTGCTCGGCGTGGATCAACAATGCACGTTGGAAGGCTTTGATGGATTGCCGGATCTGTTGGATTTGGTCGCGCAGATACAGCCGCGTATCGGTCCCAACTTGGTCATTGCGCGATCGGGCCGTATGGAGTTTTTTACCCACATCTCCCACAATTGCCGTCAGCCGTTTTTCGACTGCAAAATGAACATCCTCATCATCCACCGTTGGATGGAACTGATTCGATCGGTATTCCTGACGGATTTGCTCTAGCCCTGCAACAAGTTGATCGCCCTCGACCGTAGAAATAATGCCTTGCTTAGCGAGCATTTTGGCATGGGCTTGGGATCCCGTCAGATCATATTCAATTAGCTCAATATCAAAGGAAATACTGGCATTAAAAAGCACAATAGCTGGATGAAGTGCGCCTTCAAAACGCTGGCTCCACGTGGCGGATTTTTCGAGGTTGGGAGTTAAATTGGGAGTTGAACTGGGAGTTGAGCTTTGCTGCACGGGTAAGGAACGCATTCAGGCCAAACGCGCCGAAAGGACAGCCACGGATTATCTCGCGGTTGCGATCGCACGTCAATCGTCCCGCCTGATAACGGGTGATGATTTGGATGGGGATGCGTCCCTAAAATTATTCGTTGATCTTTTTATGGGTCCCGTGTTAACCGTAACTGGTGAATGTTTTGGCCAGATAGCCTACGATCACGCCAATTAAAAAGGCCCAGACTTGACCTGTTTTGACAAAATGTTGCCAGGATTTTGAGACATCTCCACCCAAATCGGTCTCTTTGACCATTCCTTTGATTTGGCCGAGGAATTCAGTATCCGTAGTGTGGAGGCTTTGGAATAGATCGATGTGGGGAATGTGGGCGAGGTGAGTCACATCAATAGGACTTTGAAACAAGGTTTGGGCAAGATCAATCAGCATGGCGGGAAAATCCTCGATCGAAGGCAGAAATTAACGATCGGCTGTTGTGCTGATTTTTCGACTAACGCCGATTTATTCAGGACACAACCGCATCTTGGATTGATTCTACTTCCGCTTTAGGCATCCGCGACGATAGATTTTCGACTTGAGAAGAGTTAGGGGGATGAATATCGTAATTCGTGTTCAAAATTTGGTCGTCAAAATTTCAGGTAATGCATCAACGCTGCAGTGGTCTCTTGAGGTAAACTCAAGCGGTCTTGAAGATCGACTAAACTCTCGTAGCGACCGTGGGACGTGCGGTGACGGACGATTGCTCTGGCTAAAACAGGACCGATATTGGGCAGTGTTTTGAGACGATCGACATCAGCACTGTTCAGATCAATTCGATCGGTGCGGCCAATGCTGTCCCAGTCATAATATTGAAACTGCAAAATCGGTTCGACGATCGCAAGGCGTTGGTAGGAAATGCCCAAGACTGCGGCGAGATCTTCAATGCAGTAAAATTGCACACCGGATTCAATCAGAGTCGAAAGCGATCGGGCTTGATGAATGGAAATACCCGGCACGCGCAACCAATCGTCAATGGTGGCAGTATTCACATCTATTACAATTCCGATCGCCGCCGCCGCTTGAATTTCGCTAACGGACTTAAAACGATAGTAAGGATCCGCCGAAACTTTGGCCTTCAGCACTTGCCCCGAGATCCCACCCGCTGCGACCGATTTGAGCTGATTCAGCACTTCACGGCTCAACCAATCGACCAGTTCTAATCCAAGTTTCAACGAGGGTTGCCAACGCATAGTTGCTAGCTTAAAGATTGCTTAGAGTATTTATACTAGTGTCATCTTAGCCGATGCCGCTCAAGTGTCAGTTATAAGTATCAGTCACGAGGTTTATCTGAATTATTAGCGAAGGCGATCGATCAACTGTCGGCGTTTCTGCTCAAATTCATACTCCGACAGTAACCCCTCTTGCCGTAATCGATCGAGTTCTCGGATGGCTTCTGCGGTCTTAACTGCTGGACTCACACTCCTCACAATCAGGGTCGGCGCGACCGTTTTTTCTAAACCCGACACCTCTATAACGTCCC
>JAYUEU010000345.1:0-7030 GCA_043739065.1 Synechococcales cyanobacterium
GAGAGCAGTGACTTGCTCAGTCATGGTCTTGGACAGCGGCATCGTAGCGCGGCACGCTGCAATAATGTCCAACTGGGTGAACTCCCGTTCCTGAGCAAATGCTTCATACATGGCAGCGATTAGAGCTTGTTCAATCTCTGCGCCTGAAAAGCCATCGCAGACATTGGCAAGCTGAGCGAGATCAAACCGATCGATCTCACGTCGTCGCTTCATGAGGTGAATTTTAAATATCTCTCCTCGTTCCTCTGCGGTGGGCAGATCGACAAAGAAAATCTCGTCAAACCGTCCCTTGCGAAGGAATTCACTGGGGAGACGTTCGACTCGGTTGGCAGTCGCCATCACGAATACAGGAGAGGTTTTCTCTTGCATCCAAGTCAGGAACGAGCCAAAAATTCGACTTGAGGTGCCACCGTCTGAATCAGAGGATCCGCCTGCACCACCAAAAGCTTTATCGAGTTCATCAATAAATAGGATGGCAGGAGAGATTGATTCAGCCGTTTTCAAGGCTGCTCGCAAATTAGCTTCAGATTTACCAACAGTGGATCCGTCGTAAACCCGTCCCATATCTAGACGTAACAGCGGTAATCCCCAAAGCCGAGCCGTGGTCTTGGCAATCAACGACTTTCCACAACCGGGAACACCCAGAATCAGCATTCCTTTGGGTTGGGGCAATCCATACTCACGAGCACGTTCAGTGAAGGCGTTCGATCGTTGGGTTAGCCAATGTTTGAGTTCTTCGAGTCCGCCGACAGATGCCAGAGTCTCGTCATCCTCAATGTATTCCAAGATTCCATTGCGCTTAATGAGCTGTTTCTTTTCGGAAAGAACAATCTCAACTTCGGCTTCAGTAAGCTTGTTAGCGGTCACTTGAGCTTTGCGATAGACCTTTTCAGCCTCATCTTTTGTCAACCCGAGAGCTGCTTTAATCAGTTTTTCCCTGGTTTCATCGGTTAAAGCTTTTCCTCGAGTCAAGGATAGCTGCTGATTAAGAACGCCTTCGAGTTCTTGCATGGAGGGTAGAGCGAAATCTAGAACGGCTACTTCCTTTTCCAGTTCGATCGGAATCTGCTGGAGTGGGGACATCAGAATAATAGTTTTCTGAGTTCCTTTGAAGGCTGCGATCGCGTCTCGAACCCACCGAACAACTTCTGCGCTTCCTGTTCCGTCATGAAGAAAAGGATGCAAATCTTTAAAAACAAAGATTGCTGCGTCGCGCTGACGAATTGCAAACTCAAGGGCTTGCTGGGGCGGAATCGTACCATGCTGTGGTGAACCCGTTCCACCATATTCGAGAATCCCTCGGGTCAGAGTCCAAACAAATAGCTTTTTTTCAGGCTTTTGCTCGGCGATCAGAGCGATCGCTTTCTCTGCACGTTCTTCCTCGGATGTGACGAGGTAGATTAAAGGATATTGAGCTTGGATTAGGATACTTAGCTCTTCTTGCATAGTGCGATCCACCTCAATTAAAGCGTCTTTAACAGCAATTCAGAACGTTAGCCATGTTGGCCAATTTAGCAGGGCACTAGGAGTTCCTCAGCAGAGAATCCAATTAGATTATCTGTGACCGTATCAGTGTGTTGACCAAGGGCAAGCATTCTGCCATCTTGCATGACCACCGGGGTCTCACATTCAGGACAGTTATAAATGCGATGGGTCGCACCATGGTTCTCCGTTCGTTCTACTACATCCCCGTGGGATAGATAGAACCCGATCGCCCGCTCTGCTAAGGAAGACATCGGCTCTGCATCGACCGCCGCCCGGATTTTAAGTTGGCGATGGAGGTCAGAGGGGAGATATAACGTAACTTTGTGCTTATCTTGCATACAACTTTTATTTGATTTACCCGGGTTAAATATACATTAACTTGACCTATCAGGAACTGTCAAGCTGTCAAGATGTTTTAGCGTCAAAATAGTTACATAACTTTACTATAATATTCAACCTCAGGGTTTCCTAGGCAGTGGGGAAGAAATTTCTCGATCGGTTTCTAATTCTTTGGGTATTTCTGTGGAGATCCCGGTGGCGACAGGTAGGGCACACTAGTGAATGATAGTGGAGTGTTCGTGGGTGACGCTATGGAGTTCAAGGTTGTGGGTTTGACTGAATCAGTGAAACAGGCATTGCAGGGATTAAAGTCTCCGATCGTATTTGGGACTTGGCTGACGACAGCAATAACCGTGTTGGGAGTTGGCTATGCTGTCTTAGCGCCTAAGCCGTCGCAGTCCCAAGGTATGAATGTCCAAGGTATGAATGGGCAGCGATCAATTGTTGCCTTAGCGAAACTAGGCTATTGCCATACGATCGCGACGGATCCAAATCCACCTTTGAATGTTAGGTCCAGTCCTATCGCGGCTCCCGACAATATTGTTGGAAATCTAAAAAATGGCTCTAAGTTAACAGTGATCAATGAAAGCAAAGGTTGGCTTCAGGTTTCAGCCCCGATTCGAGGCTGGATTTATGAACCTCTGACGGTCACAACTTGCAATCCCGATCAAAAACAGTCAACATTCACAACCAATCCAGCGATCGCCGCATCGTTTCAGTCCAATTCTCCTGATCTTAATGTTGCTGAAGTTGCGCCCGACCCTACTCAAAGCGGGGTGATGAGGTCTGGAGATACCTTAGTGGCAGCGGCCCAAACCAAGTTTCATGAAGGCGACCTCACAGGGGCAATGGAAACTCTGCGACAAGTCCCGACTGACGATTTATCTCGTCCTGAGGCAGAATCTTTACTGAAAACTATGCCCAGTCAATGGTCTGAGGCATCCCAGGTCTATGATCAAGCAGAAATTGCGCTGAAAACAGAGCGTCCTAATACGGTTCTTGCTTTAGTTTCAAAAGTTCCAGATATTCGCTATTGGCGATCGAAAATAACTCCCTTAGTCAAACAAGCGATCGTCCTGCGCAGTCAACTCGCACTCAAATCGTCGTCAATCCCAGAAAGTTCTTCACAAGACCCTAAGGTTAAAACTAAACCAGACAAATTAAGTTGATTTAAGACTAGAAGAATTCAGATGGATTTTTCCGTAGCTTTCACTGTTTCTCTTGTAGGTTCTTGCATAGTGCAGCAAGAACTTTTCTGTTAGGAGCGAAGAACATTATGGACCCCGAATCCCTTCGATCGTTTATTAAAAAGCCCGGTGTGATTATTGGTGGCCTCATGTCCTTGGCAGTGATCGGTGGCACTACGATCGCGATGCTCCAGCCGTCTCCATCAATCGATTCTAGATCTGCGACGACAGGACAGATTCCTACCACTGAGGCTAGCGCGAACGCATCCAAGATTTCCTCGTCTAAACTCTCGCCACAACGTTCAACTGTCACCGATCCATCATCGGATTCCACGGCTAGTTCGTCACCCGATCGCGAAGCATCCACTTCACTCGAAGCGTCCACTGGACCTGGTGCTTCTGGGTCTAATGATTCTGGACCTAATGCTTCGACGAGTGCGGCTGCGACTGATTCATCAAATGGCTCCACGCCTAAAGCCCCCGAAAGTTTGCGGCTTGTGGAGCGCTGTGAAACCACCATGGCTCAAATCAACGACCCAAATCCTCCCGCTAATGTCAGATCGCAGCCCGACACCGCCGGAAGTCCAGCAGATAGCCCCATCGTCGGTAACCTCAAAAATGGGACATTTATTACGATCGTCGATCAACGGGATAACTGGTTCAAAATTTCAACTCCAATGAAGGGCTGGGTTGCAAAAAACATCACCCTAAGTGGTTGTAATCAAAAAGAAGAGCGGGTTAAATTTGCCAACAATCGTAATGACACGACGATTTCGGACGAATTTATTGGCACTGGTAGCCATGTTTATAAGCTTTATCTGTTGAAGGGCCAAACCCTGACGATAAGGGCACAGAAGGGACCACGACCCACAGTTATTTCGCCCAACGGGAAAACTCTTGTGGAGTCATCGGATCAAGCTACGTCTTGGTCGGGCAAACTTCCCGAATCTGGCAACTATCAAATCACGTTAGAGTCGAACTTTAAGGGCTATAACTACGCATTTGAAGTGGTGGCGGAGTGACGGCGAGCTAGTGTTGACTGGGTGGGTGAATTAGCGGGTCCGATCGGACTAGGCTTTTGAGATCTAGATTTCCGGTGCAAAAGAGAACGGTCTTTACTTCATCGATCAGAATTTCAGTGAGGGTTTGAAGCGCCGTTTCTGATTCGTGAGCGGCTTTTAAAAATGGCAGTGCCAAACCGACGAGATCGGCACCTAAGGCCAGACATTTTGCTGCTTCCAGTCCATTACGAATTCCACCGGACGCAATGAGCGGGACATTTTTCGAGATACTGCGAACTTGCAATAGGCTGTTGGCGGTGGGAATTCCCCAGTCGCTGAAGGTTTCTGCCAATCGTTTTTGACGAAGATCTTGGGCGCGTCCGCCTTCCACCTTGGCCCAGGAAGTTCCACCTGCGCCCGCTACATCGATCGCTTGTACCCCACAGTCCAGCAAACATTTAGCCAATTTTGCCGAAATACCATTCCCGACTTCCTTGGCAATCACCGGAACATCAAGATCTTTACAAAGAATTTCAATTTGATCTAACAGATTTTTAAAATTACGATCGCCCCGAGTTTGGACAGCTTCTTGGAGTGGGTTGAGGTGAAGGATCAGGGCATCAGCTTCGAGAAGATCGATTGCTTGTTTGCACTGATCTAGCCCGTAGCCATAGTTAAGCTGAACGGCTCCAATATTGGCAAACAGTAGCGCCGTCGGGGCAATTTTGCGGAGTTTAAATGCGTCCGCTAAGTCAGGCCGTTCGATCGCGACCCGTTGTGACCCGACTCCCATAGCTAGTCCGTAGGTTTGGGCAATTTGGGCGAGGCGACTATTGATGGTTTTAGCCAGATCTGTGCCGCCTGTCATGGACGAAATCAGAAAGGGCGCATTGAGTTTTTTATTGAGAAATTGAGTGGCGATCGACAAATCATTCCAATCCAATTCTGGGAGAGCATTATGGTCAAATCGATAGGATTCAAGTCCAGTGGTGACATGGCTTTGGACATCATCTTCTAGGCATACCTTGAGATGATCGGCTTTCCGATTTTGGGTCTCATCACCACTTTTTCCAAGCTCTAACGACATCCGGGGGTTCTCCTCAATAAAATTATATTTTAGCGCAAAAAATAAAATCCCTAGCCTTTCAGGATTTCCACGCCATCGCGTCCATGCATTTCCGACAGATAAACCCTAACAATTTCTTCTTTGGAAGTCGGTAAAACTTTCCCAACAAAATCAGGCTGAATCGGCACTTCTCGATGGCCGCGATCGATTAGAACAGCCAGCCGAATTATACTCGGTCTACCGTAGTCATTCATGGCATCAAGGGCCGCTCGCACTGTCCTTCCCTTGTAAATTACATCATCCACTAACACAACCTGTTTTCCAGCCAAATCAAAGGGTAGATTCGTTTTTTCGGGCGTGCGGGCACCAATGCGATCGAGGTCATCGCGGTAAAAGGTGATGTCTAGTGAGCCAAATGGAATAGAGATGCCTTCAAGGTGTTGAATTTGAGCGGCCAGTCGTTTGGCAAGCGGAACCCCTCGGGTGTGAATTCCGATTAGGACTAATGTTGATAAATCGCCCGCCCGTTCGACAATTTGAGATGCAAGACGGGTAATGGTGCGGCGGGATTCTTCGGGGGTGAGGATTTCGATCGCTTCTGATGACATGATTGAAAAATTCTATATTGCTATATTGATAGTGAAACTGGGAACAACTTATCCTAAAGTCAAACGACTCAATTTAATGGCCTTTTAATGGTCTTGGTGTTAATGGGTTTGATATGGACCTCCTTATTGATTGCGATCCGGGTGTTGATGATGCGATCGCGCTGTTGCTAGCATTTGGATCCTCTGAGCTAAATCTGCGTGGGATTACAACTGTGGGCGGAAATGTCCCCTTAGTCCATACCCAAACAAATGCTCGTAAGATTTGTGAGTTGGCTCAAGTGCGGAATGTGCCTGTTTTTGCAGGATGTGGTCGTCCGATATTACGATCGCTCGTCACGGCAGAATCTGTCCACGGAGCGACGGGATTAGGCCAAGTGAATTTGCCGGAACCGACGATCGAACTCTCGCCTCAGCATGGCGTAGATTTTTTGATTGAAATGTTGTTGGCTTCTGTCAAACCGATGAAAATTGCGACGCTGGGACCGTTGACCAATTTGGCGCTCGCATTGGTAAAGTCGCCACAGATTATCGAAAAAATTGGACAGGTAGTGATGATGGGCGGTGCGACGACCCATGGAAATGTTACACCTTCATCAGAATTTAATATCTATTGCGATCCCCACGCCGCGCAGATTGTCATGACTTCGGGGATTCCTGTTGTGATGATGGGCTTAGACGTGACGCATCAGGCGATCGCAACGCCCAACAGATTGGCAAAAATCCGACAAATTGGAGATCCGATCGGCACCTTAGTTGCGAAGCTCTTAGACGACTATAGCTATCACGATATTCAGCACTATGGCTTTGAGGGCGCACCCCTCCATGACCCTTGTGTGATTGCCTATTTGATTAATCCAACTCTCTTTGAGACGAGAAAGTGCTTTGTTGAAGTCGAGATTCAAAGCGAGATAACGATGGGACGGACCATTGTGGATTGGTATGGGGTATCCGATCGTGCACCAAATGTAGAGGTGGTTTGTGCGATCGATAGCGATGGCTTTTATGCGCTGCTGTGCGATCGGTTGACGGCCTTAAACGATCGTACAGCAGCCCTAATTTAGTTGCTGTATTAGTCAGGCTTGTTGTGACTAGACATGTTTCAAAGCATTAAGAATGCTGCATAAAGATTGAGAAAATCCACAAATGTAGAGTGATCTTTTAAGCTAAGTCATTACGGATTGATGATTGACCAGTTATCGAATCGAATGTTCAGTCGAACTGAGGTTTTTATGAATACCCCTATCAAAAGTTTAGATACCCTACGTCGCTATAAATTAGTCTGCACGCTGTCCTTTGGGGATGTGTACAGTCAAATCATCGTTTGGTTACTGGTTATTTTTCTTA
>JAYUEU010000346.1:0-20767 GCA_043739065.1 Synechococcales cyanobacterium
CACGAGGGGATTGAACATCGCGTAGGCTTCAGGCAGCTTTGCCAATAGCATCATTGCTTCCATGGTATTTATTCCTTCCCAAACAGCAGGTTATTTCTAATGGGATTGTATCACGAGTCCTTAATCGTTACGGCCAAAGATTACGTTTTGTTAAGTAGATGATCGGATTAAATCCAACTTTCGGCTATTAGGGGCAATCGTGAATCGTCTCCGAGTCAAAAAATCTAGAATTGAAGAATTTACTTGGGTAGATCACCGTAAAGCCTTCAAAATAGCGAATAAAAAGGCCGGGTATTTTTAACTATCTAGCTTATTAAATACCCAACCTTTTATCCGATGAATCAATCTATTGATTAACGAGTAGTCAATTCAGTTAGAACTTGATTCGATCGTTCTACAAAAGACTTCATTCCTTCTGCATCAAATCCCTTCTGGGCCATTAGCGCTAAATCGTAGACATGTTCGCAAATAGTATCTGCTAATTCAGCCGAACCACTCTTTTGCATTGTGGCTAGATTTTGAATCAACGGATGGGCCGTGTTGATTAACAAGACATGTTCTTCAGGAAATTGTGCTTGTTGCTGCTGCATCATGGCCATCATTTCCTGCATTCGGCGCTGTTCCTCAGGAAGAAGAACCATAGCCGGAGGTGTGCTGCCGGGATTATCGGTTTTAATCGCTTCTGTCCGAATGGTTAGCTTCGGCTTGTTCAGAGCTGAATTAAAGAGCGTTTTAATCCGATCGCTCAAAGTATTATTTGTTTCTGGATCGATCGCTTCTGTTTGATCTTTCTCAATCAATGAGTCATCCAATTCTGAATCTACACGGGAGAACTTGACCTCACTATATTCCCGTTCTAAGAACGTTGCAAAGTGGCTGTCAATGAATGAATCTAAGAACAACACTTCAATCCCGCGTGATTGGTACAAACTCACATATGTAGCTTGAGCGATCGGATCATTGCAATAGAAAACCCGATTTTCTTGGGTTTCTTTATTACGATCGAGGTATTCCTTCAATGTTGTGTATGTTTTTCCATCAACAGTGTTGCCCGAACTTTCACTACTCCAAACATCGCCGTCTGCGGTTTCAACTTCGACCTTTGGCGTATCGGTGGGTTTTAGTGTGGTTTGGAAAAGAACAATGTCTTCGATTTGCTTTTTGAATTTGTCGTCATTCATTGAGCCGAATTTGACAAATGTTCCTAGATCTTGCCAGGATTTGATATAGCTAGTCCGATCGTCGCGATATAAATCTTTTAACCGATCGCCTACTTTTTTAGCAATGTAGTTTCCGATTTGAGTCACGGTCCGATCGGCTTGTAAGAAGCTTCTCGACACATTCAACGGAATGTCTGTACTATCAATCACACCGCGCAAGGGCAACAAAAACCGAGGAATCACTTCTTCACAATTGTCAGAGACGAAGACTTGATTGCAGAACAGCTTAACCGAACTTTTCGTGACATCAACATCTGGCTTCAGTTTTGGGAAATACAAAATACCATTTACAACAAACGGATAATCTGTATTCAGGTGAACCCAAAGCAATGGATCCTCTTGATAAGGATAGAGGTAACGATAAAACTCTAGATATTGCTCATCGGTGAGATTGCTAGGAGATTCTTTCCAAGCGGCAATTTGTTTGTTGATTTGTTCGGGTTCTGTCGCCGCTTCTTCTTCAAGTACTACCAATTTGATTGGGAATGGCATGAAGTCGCAGTAGGTTTTCACCAGGGTGCGAATGCGATAGTCTTCTAGATACTCATTCTCTTCTTCAAGAAGCGTAAGGATAATGGTCGTGCCGCGTTCGGTCCGATCGGACTCAGAGATAGAAAAGCTAGTTGAACCATCGCAGGACCAATGCACGGCCTGGGAATCAGGTTTGTAGGAAAGTGTTTCAATCTCAACTTGACTCGCCACCATAAAGGCGCTGTAGAAGCCTAATCCAAAGTGACCAATGATTTGTTCGTCACCGGTTGCTTGGTATTTTTGGACAAATTCTTCAGCGCTGGAGAATGCGACTTGATTAATATATTTTTTGATTTCATCGGCTGTCATCCCAATTCCGGTATCCGAAATCGACAGCGTTTTTTTATTCTTATCAATTGTGATAGTAATTTCCATCTCCCCAGCAGCATCCGCATATTCGCCGGACCGGGAGACCATACTCAGCTTCTTCATCGCGTCAACGGCATTCGAGACTAATTCCCGTAGGAATATTTCATGGTCGGAATACAGCCATTTTTTAATAATGGGGAAGATACTCTCGGTATGGATCGAGATATTACCTTGTTCTAGAACGGTTGCCATAGTAAATTGGGGTGATTAGAACGCCTTTGTGCCCTATATTTTGCGACATTTCGGGACCGCTTAATCTACCCCAATCCGATCGGATTCCCCTACCTAATACTCTCGTACCTAATAACTATCTCCACCAGAAACCCGGTCTAGTTCTAAATTGGATAGATCTAAAGTTGCCGTTCGAATGGCTTGCCAACGTTCATAGAGTTCATCCCGGCTCCAGTCCTGCGATTTGAATAGGCGGACAGCTTCAGCAACTTCTTGAATCGTTTTGGGTACAGCAACGGCGGACTTTGAATCAAACATAAGAATCACCTCAATCAGTCAGACGTGGATTTAATCTATAGCAATTATTTATGGTTCCTAAGACTTGCATGGCACTACCATAACCTAATAACTTGATAAACTCGGTAACAAATCGAACCGATTACGATAAGTTTTGAGTTGTTAAGTCAACAGATAAAACATTATGAAATCTGGTTTCTCAGGTTTACGATCGCCAAATTGCTTGATAAACTGCCATTGGTGCGTAGCTCTTACAATTTTTCATTCATAGTCTTTATGTCGCCCATTGTTATTTTTGTTATTACGCTCAATTGTTTGCTCTGTGTACTTTGCCTTTGGACGGCAGGGCAGATTATCCAATGGCGACGATCGTTAATTCGGCTGAACGAAGGTCTAATTCGAGCTGAGCGATCCTTTCAAAATGACTTAGCACCTGTTCAAAATCTGTCGTTCACTGAGCTTCAAACGCATTATCACAAGCTTCAGCAGTCATTACACTTGCAATTGATCCCGGCCTTTCAGATTTTGGCTTCAATCCATAGTGCGCAGCGTCATTGGTCCCGAATAAATCGATTTAATTCATTTCCTAGGAACGATCGGCAAAAACCAATGTCCCGGCGCATCCGATGATTAGAACGGGTACGATAAGATTGTAAGAATCGATAGCATGACGGCGTAATCTTCTATGTCCAATAACCGTTCTAGTCGTTTTTTAAGTGGAATTGTGTTTGGTGCGGCGGCGGGAGCGATCGCTGGGCTGTTGATGGCTCCCCGTCCTGGTCATGAGACCCGACGCATTTTGAAAAAGTCAGCAGAAGCACTGCCTGAGCTGGCGGATGATCTTGCGGTGCTGGTTCAGGTTCAGACCGATCGTCTAACGGAAAATGCAATCCAACGGTGGGATGACACGTTGGTTCGACTTAAGGAGGCGATCGCGGCCGGGGTCGAAGCGGGTATGGAAGCCAGTCAACGGACACCAGATTTAGAGGATCTGCGATCGACCATTCCCGATCGTAAATCCTCTTCCTCTACGTTGACGGCTTACCCCGTGGACGACAAATAATGGATCCGCTTTTTTGGTTAGGACTCTCGTTGTGTCTGGTCGCCATGAGTTTGACGGCGGTGTTAATTGTGGCGGTGCCTGCGTTTCAGGAGCTAAGTAAGGCGGCCCAAAGTGCGCAGAAGCTGTTTGACTTGCTATCTCGTGAGCTGCCCCCAACCCTAGAAGCAATGCGAAAGACGGGACTGGAGCTTTCCGATTTGACGGAGGATATGAGTCAGGGATTAGAACATGCGAGTCATGTGGTGAAGCAGGTGGATGAGAGTTTGACGGAGGTGAAGTATCAGGTGGAGCGGGCAAATGTGGGGACGAAGAGCTTGGTTATAGGGATAACAGCGGCATGGCGATCGTTTTCTAGGAGTGGGCGCAGACGGCGGTAATGGGTTGATCCGTTGACGGGGGATCACAGACTCTCGTAAGATGAGAATTAGTATTAACAAATGTAAACCTTCGCCCGTGACCTCTATCCGAATGAAACTTTTTTCTTCTCTTGCATGGTCCCAGTCATTCGTGAAAGGATGCTGTGTGGTTTTGGCGGCTCTTGTTCTGTGGTGTAGCCCAGTTCTGGCGTATGAGAATCCAGATTTGTTGCCGGATCATCCTACCAATATCATTGATTTGGCTCGGGTACTGACTCCGGTTCAGGAAGATCGTCTGGGAGAGGAATTGACGAAGTTTGAGGAGGAAACGGGCTGGAAACTGCGAATATTGACCCAGTTCGATCGGACTCCGGGGCGCGCAGTGAAGAATTTTTGGGGATTGGACGATAAGAGTGTGATGTTGGTGGCGGATGCGCGGGGCGGCAATATTCTGAATTTTAGTGTGGGTGAGCAACTCTATCCGTTGTTGTCTCGGACCTTTTGGATTGAGCTTCAGACGCGCTTTGGGAATCAGTTTTTTGTAGCGGATAATGGTGAAGATCAGTCCATTATCCAAACGATTGAGACCTTGGAATTATGTTTGCGTCAGGGTGGCTGTAGTGTGGTGCCGGGGTTGCCGCAAGAGCAGTGGATTTTGACGTTCATTTCGTCGGCGGTTGGCGGAATTGTGGCAGGGTTTGCGGGTCAGCCTCGGAAGGAAGGTCAGTTTTTCTCTTGGCAATGGTCGCTGATTTTGTCGCCGTTGTGGGGCATTTTGTTCTTTGCCTTTGGGATTGGTCCGGTGGTGACTCGGACGACGGAGTGGTTACCGTTGGCTAGAAATGTGATTGCGTTCTTCGGGGCTGGTATTTTGGCGGTGGTGATTCCGGGGCTGTTGCGTCCGGCGAAAGAGGAGTTTTAGGGTTTGATTGATTAGTGGTTTAAGTTCAATCGGTAGATTCTGCCGATCGTTTTTTATGGGTTAGGCTGCGGGAAGTTACTTGGGTTTCGATCGTAACTAACCCCATTAACATTGAATAGCTTTCACTGTGGTCCTTGAGATCTTCTACGGGTTCGTCGAAGTTGTTGTTTTCGAGGGCGCGCTCGGGTTCGGCGAAGACTTCAGCTTTTTGGGTATCTTCTGGGTATTCTTCGGGTTCGATCGGGTTCATAGGTTCGGCTCTGGGGAATTGTTTTTGGGGACGATCGCTTTCTGTCGTTACGTTCTATTTTGAATCTTCCTCAGAACGTTTGAGGATTTCTCGGATTTCGGCGGCGGGAATGTCGGGTTTATTAGATTTTGAATAGATCGTGACGAGGAGAATTTGGTCTTCTGTTTTGACGTAGTAGATAATGCGGTAGCCGCCACTTTTACCTTTTTGAATATTACTATTTTTGATTCTGACTTTGAACAGTTTGAACAGAATGTAATCCATGCCGGGAATTTGATCTCCGGGTAGTTCACCGGATTCTAGTTGTTCGATCAGCGGTTGAAGGTCAAGACGAATTTGATGATAGCGTTTTCCGAGTTGACGGGTTTCGGATTCAAATCGATCGGTGGTGCGGACTTGGATGGGTGGATTAATCGACATCCATACTGTCCCACAGTTGAGAGACTGGTTTTGTATTTTCTTTGAGAACGTCTTGCCAGCCCTGATAGAGTCCTTCTCGAATGGTTTCGATCGGGGTATCATCAGTATCTTCTTCAGGTTCGGAAATCAGGACGATGACTCGGACTCGTCGGTTATTGGCAAGATTGAGGGGTTCATCGAGCTTGAGTTGACCGTTGGCGGTGAGGGTTGCGTTGGTTTCGATCGCTTTCATGGGTTAGGCTCCTGGAAGTTACTTTAGAGACGATCGAATCGAATCTATCATTCTTATATGTAGTCTTTGAGGTCTTCTAAGGGTTCGTCGAAGTTATCACCGATGGTGAACATGCCTTTCATTGCTCCGGCTTGACGATACTTTGGAGATGCGGTTTCTCCTACCATTATGTGATCTTGTGTGGTTTCCCAAAGTTCTTCAACTAGGCTGATACGTCCGGCTTTTACGTCTTGGAGCGCGCGGTAGAGTCCGGCGAGAACTTCAGCGTTTGGGGTATTGTCGTCTGGATATTCTTCAGGTTCGATCGCTTTCATGACTTAAGCTCCTTAATCGGGGGTTTCGTTAAGTTTGTCGAATTTTTCGATGATTTCGCGGATTTCACGGGCGGTGATACTGCTTTCATCAGATTTTGAATAGAGGGTAATGAGTAGTATGCAAATATTATTTTTGAGATGGTAGATGACTCGGTAGCCCGCACTTTTGCCTTTTTGAATATCACTATTTTTGATTCGGACTTTGAAAACGGTGTAGGTTGTTCCGGGGATTTTATCGCCTGGACAGTTCCCGTTTTGAAGTTCAGTAAAGAGAGTTTGTAAATCGGTTTGCAGGCTGCGATAACGTTTGGCCAGTCGGCGAAGTTGCGTTTGGAAATCGGGGGTGGCGATGATTGAAATTTTGGGTGGTTCAGTCATTGATGCCTTCCCAAAGTTGAGAAAGGGGAATGGTTTGTCCAGTAACGGCTTGCTGTAAGGAGATTCGGAGATGGGCGAGGATTAGTTCGTCAGGATCGTCGTCGGGGTCGCTTGGGGTGCGGAGCTGTCGATCGATTAGCAGTTGGTAGAAGTCATCGACATCAAGGCTGATTAAGCTTGCGGCTTGTTCAATCAGAAGTGTTTTTTTTTGGAAAAGGATGATCGCGAGTTCGGTTCGGATGTCGGTTTCGCTGAGTTTTAGGTTGTCGGGGAGATCGAGTGTGATTTGCATGATTTAAGCTCCTTTATCGGGGGTTTCACTAAATTTGTCGAGATAGGTGACGATCGCGGTAGCAAGTAGGCTTTGATCGAGTTTCTTTTTGGCGACTTCTACGATCGTTCAACTGACTTAAGTATCAAATCATCACTATCGAGTAATCCAATTACCCTGCTTATCGTAGTTCGAGCTCTGTTGTATCCCACAGGACTGCCATACAGTGTCAAAGGCGGGACGTAGAATATCTTCGGCTTTAAAATCGTAATCTTCTACAATTATCTCTGGGATTAAAAGATGATCACGATCGATACATTTCCCAATAGGCTTTTTTGTTGGAGTCCAATATAGCTGATAGTTTTTCACTTCCAACAGACTCAGCATTATTACAATTGGTGGATTGATCTCTAATACTCTATACAATGAAAAATAATCAGACACAGATTTTACCAACACACTTTCGTACTCCCTAATGAGGATAATATTGTGCAGTGACTGATGAGAATAATTCAACAAACTTATATCAGCAGCTTCTAAAGAGCCATTACGAAAAGCCTGTACATAGGATTGGGAAGCGTAGTAATTACAAAATCCATCGAAATTATAGCGGGAACTCCAACCCGATGAATTCATTGAATCCATTAGCCCTGACGAATTTATGGGACTGAGATTGATATCTCTGGTAATCAAATTCATGTCAATCGATGAACCTGGATTCAGTGATTCAAGGGGTAAGATATGAAGAACAAGTCTGGAGCTTTGGTCTAGAGGAATAGGTGTTTGACTAGAAAGAATTTGTGCAATACGATCGCTTCTAAATTGACGAATTCTCTCTGCTAAGGATTCTGAAGCAAAGAAGGAAGAACGAATCTCACTAACATCAAGTTGATATTTTCCAGCACTGTTTCGAGCAAAAAATCGTGACGAATTTTTGAAAGTCACCATGTGAGGAGAATTCCAGCTTTTAGGAATTCTGATAACAATGATATCGCATCCAGAAACACAAACAATACGTATTCCTGGAATTCTAGGATCTATGCCATCTTGAATCATACTTTCTAGTCGTCTGATTTCTGAGTCTAGATTAACTTGCAATCCTTTTATTTTTTCTGGTAAACCCGTTGTCTTCTTATCATTATCTCGATGCTCTGAAATACCGTAAATAACATCACCACCTGAAGCATTGGCAAACGCAGAAATATCAGCCAGGAATTCTTTCTTTTCATTATCAGAATTGCTAGGAAGTTGTTCTTTGTACTCTAATGTCCGGCTTTCAGCAACTTGATTTGTGATAAGGGTTTGAATATCTTCATGACTAACCATATCAATATTTTTAACAATCATATGCACTCCTCATCAAGTTCAAACCTTGTGCCTGTAGACTGGGAAATCTTCTCTTAGAATAACGAATATTCAGGGTTTTGCGATCGCACTTAAATCAATTCAATGCGTAATCTTTTCCCAAGAACGATCGTAGCTTTCACCAGATCGATCGATGTTTACGCTTCATCGATTGCTTAAGTCGAAATACGATCACTCGCGTCTGCGTAATTTCATCGTCTAACTCTCTTCAGTCGTCCGAACGATCGGGTTAAATGGAACAGCCTCAGGCATTAGATTTGGGGTGGGGCTTGCAGTGGTATTTTGGGCGATCGTTCTTGCCATGTTGATGAACTCAGAGGGCATCATCACGAGAGTCGTCGTATTATTTTCGGCTCCAATTTCCGTCAGCATTTGCATCCGACGCAGCTCCAGGGCAATCGGATTGGCTGCAATTTGGGCAGCAGCTTCGGAGAGCTTTTGGGATGCCTCTTGTTCAGCGGATGCCTTAATGATACGGGCACGTTTTTCGCGGAGTGCCTCTGCTTCTTTTGCCATTGCTCGCTGCATGGATTGCGGAATCTCGACATCTTTAATCTCTACTCGTTCGATCGCAACACCCCAAGACTCCGTAACCTCATCGACGATCGATTGGACCGCATTATTAATTTTGTCTCGCTTTTGAAGCACATCATCAAGGCTATTTTGCCCAACAACATTACGCAACGTCGTGAGTGCAATCTGGTAAACGGCCACTTGATAATTTTCAACGTAGTTAATGGCTTTGGACGGATCGACGATGCGGTAATAGAGCACAGCATTAACGCGAATGGTCACACTATCGGCGGTGACAGTTTCTTGCGGTTCAATATCAATGGTCTTAGTCCGAATATCGACCTGTACTTTTTGATCTACCAACGGCACTACCCAATACAATCCCGGTCCTTTTACCGAATAGTTGCGACCCAACCGAAAGATAATCCCTCGTTGATATTCTCGATCGATGTTGACTCCTTTTGCGGCAAACACACCAAGCGCTAAGAGTGAAGCAATGACGAATTCCATAGGTCTGACACAATTATAGGAAGTCTTTATAGGATATAGGATAATGAATAGACTGCGAATATTCAGGAAATTCTGTAGAGCGGATCGCGATTATTCTTTACTTAATTCTAGGGCAATTCTAAAGTATGACGGAGGGCTAAATCAACAGTTTCTATATCGATCGCTCCAATTCTTCGGCTAATTTCGCTGAATGCAACAGTCGCAAGATTATCAGTCATGATTACAGAATCAGAGAGTAAACCTGAGTTTATCCCTAGGACTGAGGTTCGTTGTAAAATGACTCGGCTCGGATGCCCCGATCGTGCAATACGGCTGGTGATCATGGCAACGATGATCTGTGAAATTCCAGTATTAAGGCTGTTAGATTGAACAATCAGCGCAGGACGGGATTTCGTGGTTCTAAGGTCAGAATTTGGGAAAATTACGAGAACAATATCGCCCCTACTGTAACTGGCTCTTGTAGGTATCGTAGTCATCGTAAATCTCCATTTCTGGGCTATCCCATTCTTCAGCAAATTGATTAAGGCGTGATCGGAGGTCAGCGAGTTGTTCTTGAGAGAGTTGGGCGTGACTGTTTTCGAGATCAGTGGGTGAAAGATTTTGGGCAAACGCGAGGAGCTTGACGATTTGTTGATCAGGCAGTTGGTCAATGACGGAAAGAAGAACTTGACGATTGGTCATGGTAGTTAAGAACGATCGTGATACTAACTTTACTAGAAAACTTCCCTTAAAGATAACGAATTTCCGGTCGATTGTTCTTAAATCAATTCAAGTCGTAATCTTTTTTCTAGAACGATAGAACTGAACATAGTAAAGTCATGAATTAGTGCATCCGATCGATTGTCCGATATTGAATCGCCTCTGCCACATGGGGAACACCAATTTCAGCATCACCATTCAGGTCTGCGATCGTACGAGATACTTTCAAAATCCGATCGCTCCCTCGCATAGATAACCCTAATTTTTTAATTGCATTTTCCAACAATGTTCGAGTACCATCATCCAGCTTGCACCATTCGCGCATATGTTTACTTTGCATTTCGGCATTACAACGCAAATTTGTTTCCTTAAAGCGATGTTGCGATCGGCTTCTAGCGCCCTGAACTCGAGCATATACAGAACTTGATTCCTCACCAATAGTTTCTTGAACAATTTCTTCAGGTTTCAATCGATTGACACGCACTTGTAAATCAATTCGATCCATTAAAGGACCAGATAATTTCGCCCAATACTTCTCACGGACGATCGGAGAACAAGTACAAGGCTGAATTGGATCGCCATAATATCCACAGGGACAAGGATTTGTACTAGCAATCAATGTAAATTGGGCAGGAAATGAAACCGATTGTCGAGTTCGCGAAATAGTAACGTGACCATCTTCGAGTGGTTGTCGCAAAAATTCTAAAACATCTCGTTTGAATTCAGTCAGTTCATCTAAAAACAAAATTCCACGATGTGATAAAGAAATCTCGCCGGGACGAGGAAAACTACCGCCGCCTACTAAGGCTGGACCAGATGCAGAATGGTGTGGACTGCGGAAAGGGCGGGTAGCGACGATCGAACCCTTATTTTTCAATAACCCCGCCACTGAATGAATCTGCGTCACCTCTAATGCTTCTTCAAAACTCATCTCCGGCATGATCGAGGGCAACCGTCTCGCCAACATTGTTTTCCCACTTCCTGGCGGTCCTACAAAGATTAAATTATGCCCGCCCGCTGCCGAAATTTCTAATGCTCGTCTTGCATGAGCTTGCCCTTTCACATCTCGCAAATCAAACTCAATATGTCGTCCTTGCGTCAGTTCTGCCATCCCATCAATTTCCGCTGGAAGCACCGATTCTGGAGCATTCAAAAACGCCGCTACTTCTGATAAATGTTTGAATCCATACACATTTACTCCTTTCACCACCGCAGCTTCACGCACATTATCCGCAGGAATTACTAAATTTTTGATCCCCAATGATTCAGCCGCCGCCGCGATCGCCAACACCCCCGCCACCGCACGTAAGGTTCCATCAAGCGACAATTCACCCAAAAATAATGTATGGTCCAACCATTCGATCGGAATCTGTTCAGATGATGCCAAAACTCCAACCGCGATCGGTAAATCATAAATCGGCCCTTCTTTCCGCAAATCAGCCGGAGTCAAATTGATAATGATTCGGCGCATCGGGAAAACAAAATCCGAATTTTTAATCGCTGTTTTAACCCTTTCGCGAGATTCTTGAACCGCCGTATCGGGGAGACCTACAACGATCGTCGCAGGCATTCCATTGGAAACATCCACCTCAACACCAACCTTGACCGCATCAATACCGATCAGCGAAGCGCTCCAAATTCGAGATAGCATGGACAAAATCCTGATTCTTCTAGGGTTCGAGTTGATTTAGGATGCCCGAAATCCGTTTCGCAATAACTCCCGTAAAATAGAGAGAGACCCGTTTCAACATTCAGTTTCTACATTCACAATTCAACATTCTAAATTTTATGACTCTCCCCGACATCAGCGCTGAAGCCAATTCAACCCTTTTCGGTAAAATCCTCCGTAAAGAAATTCCCGTCAACATCGTCTACGAAGATAATCTTTGCCTAGCCTTTCGCGACATCACGCCCCAAGCACCAACTCACATTCTGATCATCCCCAAGAAACACATCCCAAAACTGGCAGATGCTACACCCGAAGACCACGCACTCCTAGGCCATTTGCTAATTAAAACCAAAGAGATTGCGGCCAGTGAAGGACTCACCAACGGGTATCGCACCGTGATCAACACAGGCGAAGATGCGGGCAAACCGTGTATCATCTACACATTCATCTCTTGGGTGGACGATCGCTCTCCTGGCCTCCCGGCTGATTCGTGTTCTGTCTATGTTCTGCTTTAGTCCTGTGGTTTTGTTCTCTGGATTTTTTCATGTATACCCGCCCACTTGCCCGCCTAATCGAACATTTTCAGCACTTACCGGGCGTTGGTCCCAAAACTGCCCAGCGGCTTGCCTTGCATATTCTTAAGCGACCTGAAGCTGAGGTGGCGGCACTTGCTCAAGCGTTAATTGATGCTAAAAAACAAGTCGGAACATGCTCTGTCTGCGGTCATCTATCGGCGGATCCCTTGTGTGATATTTGCAGTTCACCTAAGCGGGATAATGGCTTGATTTGCGTGGTGAGTGATTCGCGGGATTTGATTGCGTTAGAAAAGACGCGGGAATACAAAGGGAAATATCATGTGTTGGGTGGATTGATTTCACCGATCGATGGCATTGGTCCTGAACAATTAAACATTAAGGCATTAGTCCAACGGGTCAGCAAACAAGAAGCGCGAGAAGTGATTATGGCGATCGCTCCCAGTGTCGAAGGCGAAACCACAACGCTCTACGTCGCGCATTTAATCAAACCATTTACAAAAGTCACGCGAATTGCTTTTGGGTTGCCCATGGGTGGTGATTTGGAGTATGCCGATGAGGTGACGTTGGCGCGGGCGCTCGAAGGCCGTCGAGAACTGGAATAGGTGAAATAGGTTGTGATACGTACCTTTCTCTTGTAAACCCTACCCAGTTGATTTATGCAACCACAAATAGAACAACCCTTGCCAGAATTGACATTAGAAGAACTTCTTGCAGCAATCACTGAGCATCCTGAGCCTGAGGTCGATTGGGGTGGCCCTATGGGAGATGAGGTTTGGTGAAGCACCATAAAAAAACGATCGTAAAGACTTAACTTTGGACGATCGCTTTTAAAATTGAAAATTCTGAACCCTATTTTAGTTTCGCTTTGATGAACGCCAAGATTTGTGCCTGTTGTTTTTTCAACGCATCGACTTCGGCTTGTAGCTTTGCCACCGTTGCAGTTAGAGCAGACAAGTCACCACCACCTGCAACGACTGGGGTAGCTGCCGGAGCCGCAACTTTTACGGTCACTGCTGGGCGACGTTTGGCCTTAGCCATGGACAGCTTAATGGCTTCGATCAGTTGCTTCTGATCAAAGGGCTTCTGGACAAACTCGAAATATTCAAATGGCTCTTTGATCTTTTCGGTGACTTCTTCTTTACGTCCCGACATCAATACCAACGGAATCGACTGAAGATCGGCCTGAGCCTGAATTTGTTGGAACACTTCCCAACCGCTCATACGAGGTAACAGGAAATCCAACATAATCAACGTCGGACGTTCTTGGCGAACTAAGTTGATACCCTGCACACCATCCTTCGCTTCGAGGACCTCAAAGTTACCCTTCGGCAGCATGTCACGGACCATATTTCGGATGACCGCGCTGTCGTCGATTACTAAGACTTTATGACTTGCCACAATTCAATTCCCCTTGCGAATGACTGCACTCGGTATATTAGATTCAATACAGTTTACGACCGAATATCGGTGGAGTTTTTACGACTCCTGCTCTTGGCCACTCTTGTAACTTGGGTATTATAGAGGGACGCTCAGCTATTGTGCCCTAATATTCTCAGTTCACACCTCTAATTTTGTAACCAAGATGACCACTAGTCAACGATCGGAACTTTTGGCAATGCCGGACTGGTTGAGAGGTCCAACGATCGGTAAAGCCAGCGAAATTTCGGACGTCCAACGCATCATCAAGCAACGGAATATCCACACTATTTGTGAAGAAGGTCGCTGCCCGAATCGTGGAGAGTGCTATAGCCAACGGACGGCGACATTTTTGCTAATGGGTCCGACCTGTACAAGAAGTTGCGGGTTTTGCCAAGTTGATAAGGGCCATGCGCCAATGCCGTTGGATCCCGATGAGCCGAAGAAGGTGGCGGAGTCTGTGTCACTTTTGGGGCTTAAGTATGTGGTGCTGACTTCAGTGACGCGGGACGATATTCCTGACGGTGGGGCCAGTTGGTTTGCTGAAACGATGCGAGAAATTCGATCGGCCAATCCGTTGACGTTGATTGAAGTGTTGACCCCTGATTTTTGGGGTGGTCGTTTTGATGGTTTGGATCCGGATACGTTGCAGACCGATCGGATTCAAACGGTGGTGAATGCAAGTCCGGTTTGCTACAACCACAATATTGAAACGGTGAAGCGATTACAGGGTGTTGTGCGTCGGGGTGCGAAGTACGATCGGTCTCTGCAAGTGCTTGCTCAGGTCAAACAAATGAATAATACGATCGCGACTAAATCGGGCATTATGTTGGGCCATGGTGAGTCGGTTGATGAAGTGGTTCAGACGTTGCGTGATTTGAGAGATGTGGATTGCGATCGGGTGACGATCGGACAATATATGCGGCCATCACTTGAACATCTTCCGGTTCGCAACTATTGGACTCCGGATGAGTTTGATGGGTTGGGGAAAATTGCGACAGACCTTGGGTTTAAACAGGTGCGATCGGGTCCATTAGTGCGCAGTTCTTACCATGCAGGCGAGGCTTAGGTTTTGCGGGGACGATCGCGATCGTTCTAGATAAAAACAATGGTACAAAGCGCTAAGAATGTAATCGTCCCTAGACCAACAGGCAATCTGGGGCCGATCGGATGGATGGGATGGGCGATCGTAAATCTTTAAGTAGGCTTCGATTTGTAAAAGAGGTAATAGAGATTGGTAATTGTTTCCAATGAAGCATCGGCTAAGTTTTCAAAATTGATTCCGTCCAGGGACTGTTTTTTGGCTTCTTGAACGATGTTACGTATGTACTGATCGCGTAAATCATTTCGCATCATTAATTGTAATTGATCTCGAATTGCGGCGAAGTGAGAGCGTCCTTGTAATAATCTGTAGCTCTGCATCTCATCTGAGCCAAGTTGGATTAAATCTTGGTCAGACACGGCTATTAAGGAATGTTGAGAGGCTCTTAGCATTTTCTGGTCTTGAGGAGTCTGTTCACTGATCCATTGCATTTGTGATGACCAATGGTTGAGCAATGGTAGATCATGATCGTAGATTCGTTTGATTTCAGCAAATAAGAATTCTAGTTCTTCTTCTGTCGTGATGAGTTGGATAGCGCTAAGAATATCTTTTTTAATTCTCTCGCACAAATCTGTCAAGTACTCTGCGGCAACCTGAGACTCAGATTGCAGATAGTAGGTTAATGCAATCGCTTGTTCGATCGCCCAGGCACATTCACGGCGACGAAGATAACCAGGTGCGCTCACTTGCGTTATCAATTGAGCATTATTGTAGTCTGCGAGAGATTCAGACATTGTGTTACGAATTGAAGTGATTTCTGCATTGCGTTGATTTACATCTTGCATGGAGACCGTTGACTTCACCCGACGAACGGCATGATTGAACTGTCCATGGGCACGAATGAGTATCGTTCGATGATGGGCAAACTCAACATCAGAAGCAACCCGATCGATATGCTCAATGACATCACGATTTTGCGTCGATAGGAGTTGTCTTAGATCTAAAAATCCATCCCGCATCTCTCCACGAAGTTCTGCTACCTCTCGGCGGAGTTTTACGGTTTGCCACAGATTTACAGCAGAAATCACACCTGTAACTGCAACGCCAACACCGATGACAGACATTGTTGCTTGTAATGTACCGATCGAGCCAGAGAGTGACTGAAGAATCGGTAAGGTATTACTTTCTGAGAGAGATACAGCGCTTAATGGTGTAACGAATGGCTGAAGTGGAATACCGCTTGAGTTTGTAATGCCGATCGCATCACTATTAGCGACAAACTGTCCGGTAGCTGCATCTCTGACGTGCCCAAGAGAAGTCCCATCTTTTTTAGAGACTACTTCCTTGTAGATCCCGGACCTTAGCTTTTCTTCGATCGCTGGGCTGTACACATAATCGATCATAGCGAAATCTCCTGAGAATATTTAGTGTAATAGGGTATCTTGAATTTTCTTCAGACTATCTATCTTGTTTTCTAGAATTGAAATTTCAAGAAGCCGAGATTGCTCTGACTTCTTCATGTCATTCGCTCGTACCTGAAGTAATGAACTAAGTAACATGATTGCATTCTGATAGATATTTTCTGATTCATAATTAATCTTGTCAAAACTTTGAGATACAGATGCATTGACTTGAGATAATAATTTGTCTGAGGATTCTTCAAAGTTTTTAAGCCCTTCATTAAGCACATTTTCACGAATCATTTCTAATTCTTTTTTCAAATTAGCTTCAGCCCGAGAGGCATGATCTCTTTGCAGTCTATTTTCAGCTCTAATTTTCCATGCCTGTGCAGTGGTTGAAACATCGCTAAATAATTCTGCTGTTACCTTAAAAACCTTAAAAAACCCAGTTTTAAGACTGTCTATAATACTTATTTCGGCACTGTAATTTTCACCTCCCTTAGAACAATTAAAGGCTAATTGCTCTGGTAAACGTTCAATAGATAAACTATAACGAGTTAATAATGTAGAGTTCAATTCTACATCGATACTCTGTAAATATTTTTTGATGTGTACTAAATTCTCTTGTAGATTATCCCCTAATATATCTAAAAATGGTTGAGAATACTGACCACTGATTAATACTGTCAAAGCCTTAAATTCTTCCAAAAGACACTCAGATAGTTGACTAGAGAAGTCTTGCCTGATAGCTTTAGGTTCTTTTTTTGCCGTAGTCCATTTATTACTACGTTCTGCAACCTTTTTCTTGACTTTGGAATAATCAGCTGTCCACTGGTATTTGATCTCTTTTAGTACATTACTTCTGTAGGCAGAGACAGCTTCTCTCGATTTATACGTTATTCCAGCGACATCTCCGATTAAGGCAAGTATTCTTTCTTTTTCTATTGCTGAAAAATCTTTTTTACTATTTAAACTACTCTGTGATGATTTTAAGGCAACTTCTACTTCTTGAATCACTGATTGCAAGTAGCGACGAGATCTCCGAATAATCTGCTCCCCGCTCTCAGTTATTAAATACTTTTCTAACGAAGATATGAAATCATCAAATTTTTCGCGATATTCACTTTTTCTATTATTCAGTTTGTCTTTTAATGCTTGACGTGCAGAGATAAAATATAATCGCTCTAGCCCCTCAGGAATAATATTGTTGTCAGATAGGATTCTTTTCGATCTACGTTCTAGATCTCCCCACTCGTCAGAATCAATCTGGTCCATAAAATTCACAACTACAAAAAGGTTGGTAGTTGTGGACTCGGTAGGTACTGATAGCTTCATTTTGAATTCATGTAGTAAATCTCTCTCCGTCTGGCTCAAATGGTTCATGGCACTAGTTATAAAAACGATCGCATCAGTATTTTCAAGAAGTTGATACGTTACACGAGTCCGATCGGGATGTTCATTTAATCCTGGCGAATCGACAATTTCAATGCCGTGGCGACAAAAGTCTAATCCCGGATGCTCATATATCACCTCATCGATCTCAGAATCTGCCAATTCATCGCTGATATCACCTTCAGAGGCTTCTTGAGAAAGCGATACAAGTTTCTTGTATTAATCAAGAGGAATCTCTTTAGAAGATCCATCTTTATAGCAGCAAGTAACTCGTTTTACATCGCCATATCGGATAATACTAATCGAGCCACTACAAGGGAGACTTTTAACTGGTTGAATTTCTTCCCCAACCAATGCATTAAGTAAGGTCGATTTACCTCGACTGAATTCACCAACAACTGCAATACGAAATCTCTGCTCCGAAACACTAAGATCAACTTTGTTAACATCATTTTCTAGACTCTTGTAACCAGGTAGGTAGTTCTCGACCTCTTGTATAAGCTTCCTGACTTCTTTGCATAAGCCTAATATATGTTTCTTTTCTTGATAAAATTCATCTAAATTGTTTAGATGAATATTTGTATGATTCTTAAAAACTGAATCAATGTGTCGATTGTCACTTTCAAGCTTACGTAGCACCTCGTCCAGAATATTTTGGGCTTCTATAAGATCAGGATTAATCTCAAGTGCTTTTTTCAAAGCTACGATCGCCTTATCCTCTTGCCCTAAAGAATATAGTACCTCGCCATAATTATTCCAAGCCAAATCATCCTTAGGATTTATTTTAATAGATTTTTCATAAGAAAATAATGCTTCTTTGTACATTTTTAATTTAAAAAATGAATACCCCTGACAGAAGTACAAAGAGGCATCATCTAAATCATGTTTTATCGCATTAATATAGGCTACTAACGATTCTTCATATCGTCCTAGTTCCACTAATGAATAGCCAATATTCGCCCAAACTTCATGCCTGTTAGGATTGATTTTGATTGCTTGTCTATACGAGTGAACTGCTTCCTCATACCGCTCTAATTCTTGTAAGGAAGCTCCTCTAGTAAAAAAGATTATATCTTCATTCTCTTGAAATTTACTTGACTCCTCGTTGAGGTAAATTTCTTGTTCTACTAGACCTAAAGCGCCAAGAACCACACCAGCATAGTAACAAGCATTGCAGTAAGAAAAAATTGATTTAATTGCTATATCATAGCAATTGATTGCCATCTCGGGTCTTTCAGAAGATAAATGAACATGTCCCTCTCTAGTATATTGTTCTATTGCAGTTGAAGCAAAGATCACTACATTTTCCCAAGATGAGATGGACTCTTCTAGTCTCCCTAAATTGATTAGTGTAAGCCCTCTATTTAACCATGAGTATGAGCATTTTCGATGAGCTTCAATTGCCTTGTCGAAAGCAAAGAGTGCTTCTTCATATCGAGCTAGATCAAAAAGTATTTCGCCATAAATAATCCATGCCTCAGTACTCCGTGGCTGAAGTTCAACAGCTCGCTGATAGTATATGATTGACTCTTCGATTTCACCTGATGCAAGAAGAGAATTAGCCCGACCAAATACTATTCTAAATGATTCCTTCTTGTTTTCCTCATCTGATAACAGTGTCATAAACTAATCACTCACGCTCGATTTTCTGTAAACTGAGTAAGCCCAATTCAACGAAATTTCTAAACATCCGAGTAAAAAATCATCAAGCCCGATCGCCTCCAAATCCCACCCAAACTCAAAAACGATCGCCATCATAACGTTCAGCCAGCTTGGATGCCTGAACATGATACTGACTCGTTGATTGACTAATGCAATGATGTAACCAGTATCAAGAAAGATAGGTTTTGTCATGATGCGATTCATTCAGGTAAAATCCACATTTTCGGCAAAGTCTTCAGGTCCATCCAACTTAATCTGACGCAACTTTGAGAATAAACCCGTCGATGGAATCTTCTGAGATTTCTCAGACATCTGCTGAATAAATGTATAAATTATCTGAAGTGAAAATTCATCTAGCTGATCGATTTCAGACTGAATCAAATCACAAGTTGTTATGATTAACCTCACTCTTAGGGATAAACTAAACTAATTCTAACTCAATCTGTAAAGTTTACAATCAGCTACCCAAAGAAAAGTGTGATCGACTTTAAACCGATCGTCAAAAACAAGCCAATAAATCTATCGTTACTAGTGCTGAAGACGATCGTAAAATGAATCGAGTCTTCTATTTCTGTGTCGGATTAGCAATTTGTTTTGTCGTGTGGAAACTCAAGAATTGAAAAGGGTGAAATGTAAAATTGAGAATAGAAGAGATAGAAAAAATCTCTAAATTCTTAATTCAAAATTATTCAGATTCCTACCCAAAAATCCTTACCAAAACCTCATCTCGACTCCAACCAAAATGTTCTGCAACATCCCGAAGAATTGCATTGAGTGTTCCGGCTTTCAATGGGCTATGGAAAGGAATCGTGACATGGTGTTCACCATTCTCCTGTGTTGTTAACCGAATATGACTTCCCGTTTGACGGATTTTGACATATCCCAACTTCCCTAATGCCTGTGCCAACTCAACACCATCTAAATCACGAGGCAACTTCATGAAGCAATCACTTCATCTCTCACAATATGCAACCGAATCAGCTTTGGCCTATCCTGTTCATCATAATGACATTTAACAGCATCCCGAACAAAACGCCGTAATTCAGCGATCGACTCTGCCTGAGTGAAGATAGATTCTCCGATCGATCGTGCAAAAAAACCACCCTCAGAATCTTCTTCTACCAAAAAAATGATCTCATTCATAGGATAGATAACCTAGTCATTGACAAGTTCATTATAAACCCTGAAGTACGCCTATATCCGATCGATAAGCCCCAAGGAAAGTATGATTGAATAGTATGAACGGGGAAAACAATCCAATCAACCGATAGTCTACGACCGAACAAAGGTCATCGTCCGTAATACTAAAGACGATCGTAAAATGAATAGAATCTTCTATTTCTGTGTAGGATTGGTGATTTGTTTTGTGGTATGGAAAGTGAAGAATTGAGAATGGAAAATATGGGAAAATTCTACACATTTATGATTCCAAAGGCAAATCGCTCAATGGATAATGTAATCCACGCTCATTACAACGAAGACAAGCCAATGCAAGATTATCCAACTCATCAGAACCCCCGATCGATTGGGGAATCAAATGCTCGATCGTAAAGCGATTCGCACTAAGTCGTTCTGAAGAATGACAATATTCACATAAACAATCAGCGCGTTGTCGAACAAGTCGTTTCATACCGTCATTAATCCGCATTTTGGGCAGCAATCATGGCATTGATATGAGTAAAAATACGATCGAGTTCTTCAATAGAATCAAGCTCAGCAACTTCAGTCAGCGAAAGTGCATCCTCCTTTCTTCTTTCCAAAAGATTTTC
>JAYUEU010000347.1:0-5392 GCA_043739065.1 Synechococcales cyanobacterium
GCCGCCACAATCAAGGCATTCCCAGAAATTTGACCCAGATGTAAAATTGCCAAATTTCCTGGACTTTGAGTATAAGCAATGCCCGTCCAGTCCAATGCCGAATAAGACCGAAGCTGCTCGATCGTGCACCATAACCCAGCCGCACTCAATACCCGAGTGATCGGATGAATTCGGCGTTTCGTCATCCAAGCCAGCGCGCCCGCCCATAATCCGACACAAACTGCACCAAAAAGGGTAATAAATCCCCAAATCACAGCAACGATCGTCACGCTATGGAGATAGGTGATTTGGGTAGGGGCCATCCACATCAACGGATGCAATCCCGTAATCCACATCAACGAAATGCCGTGATAGGCGATTCCCCAGATGATTCCTGACTTCACGGGCGATCGGCCTTCAATGGCCAGCCACCAAAGCGGCACGATCGCCACCCACGCCACGATCCATAAATTTAAGGGAGCCGGACCCAAGGCCATTAGCATTCCACCGAGCAATGCCATCAACCAAGGAAATCGGGCCAATATCTTACTCGATCGGTTGCGGTATTTGATCATCCAACTACTCACAACGCCTTCTCCATACGATGCAAGCCACCCGCCTCCGTCATGGAACCAAATCGTTGACTAGTTTTGCTACAGGTGATGTGGTAGCCCTGACGATCGAATAATCTTTGGGCATGAGTATTGGTGTAGGCGACGTCTAAAGCCATGGCAGTACAGCCCGATTCCTTGGCCGTCAGTTCGGTGTCATTCAACAGCGCCGTCCCCAACCCCTGATCGCGATATTCCGGCGCAATGCAAAGACTCAGAATAAAATACATTTCCGCTTTCACGTCTTGTTTAATTCGACTCAAATCGGCCAAATTAACCAAAATTCTAGGCACTCGCTGCAACGGAAGAATCTTCGCCATAATGCCCTGAATACTTTCTTCAGCACGGCGTTTTACAGCACCGGAGTAGCTCAAGACAATGCCCGCCACCTGATCATCCACTTCCACAATCTGCGCGAATTCGTAACTAAACGCATGACTCCGTTCCCCAAAAGCTTGACGCAAAATATCCAGAGATTTCTCCGGAGTGGAGGCAAAAACGTAGCCAAATAGACCCGAACTGGCGGAAAACATCAGATCTGCCCCCCAAATGACATCGCGTTCTTCAGCGGGGCGAATCGTGAGACGATCGGTGGAGAATTGCAGCGTCATATCGGTATATCGTAGCTTAGGGATTGGAATGAGATAGGCCGTCAGGAATTCTCTCGATGTATCTATTTAAACGTATCTATTTAAACGTATCTATTTATTGGGTCCAGTTTCTATTTTCACCTTCTTCGGTTCATATTTTGCCTGATATTTTGCCTGATATTTTCTAGTCGTCCTCGTCCCGTTAAATGCTATGTCTCAAACCCCAGCCGAAATTCCCGATCGTCTCGTCAAACACGACATAAAGTACACCCATCACAACCAAGTCGATCGGGCCGCGTTGTCTCCCATGATGCGCCACTATGCGGAAACAAAAGACCAGTATCCTCAAGCATTGCTGATGTATCGGGTGGGTGATTTTTTTGAGACGTTTTTTCAGGATGCCGTGACGATCGCTCGTGAATTGGAGCTAGTGCTGACGAGTAAGGATGCGGGGAAGTCGATCGGACGCGTGCCGTTGGCGGGGATTCCTCACCATGCGGTCGATCGATATTGTGCGCAGTTGGTGGAGAAAGGATTTTCGGTGGCGCTGTGTGATCAAGTCGAGGATCCGGCTATGGCGCAGGGATTGGTGCGGCGGGAAGTGACGCGGGTAATGACACCGGGGACGTTGCTGGACGAGGGAATGCTGAATGCTCGGCGGAATAATTTTCTGGCGGCGGTGGTGATTGCAAACCATCATTGGGGCATTGCCTATGCAGATATTTCCACGGGCGAATTTTTCACGGCACAGCATACGGGTCTTGAGAATTTAACCCATGAAATTCAACGACTCCAACCTGCAGAAATTTTGGTTCCGGCTAATGCTCCCGATTTGGTTGGGTTACTGCGTCCCGGTGAAAAGTCGGACCAGTTGCCAAGCTGTATGCCGCCTCAGTTTTGTTATACTTTGCGGCCTCAAAGTGGATTTGCTCAAGCGGAAGCCCGATCGCGATTAATGACTAGGTTTCGGGTGCGATCGTTAGAGGGATTAGGATGCGAGGAGTTGCCCTTAGCGGTACAGGCAGCAGGTGGGTTGCTGGAGTATTTGGAGCGGACATCTGAACGATCGTGGGATCAGGGCCGAGAGACAGAAACTACGAAAATGACGACTAAAGTGCCGCTGCAATTGTTGTCTACTTATAGTCTGTCGGAATTTTTAGTTCTTGATGGCGCGACTCGGCGTAATTTAGAAATCACTCAAACCCAGCGAGATGGAACGTTTCATGGATCGTTGTTGTGGGCGATCGATCGGACTATTACGCCCATGGGATCGCGGGCATTACGGCGATGGTTGCAGCAGCCCTTATTAAATTCGATGGGCATTCAAGCACGCCAACAGACCTTGCGAGAATTGGTAGACGATGGGATTTTGCGGGAAGATCTGCAAAAACTTCTGCGGCAAATTTATGATCTCGAACGATTGGCTGGACGAGCTGGATCGGGGAGCGCAAGTCCTCGCGATTTGGTGGCGTTGGCGGATTCTTTGGAAAAACTTCCTGTCTTAGCGGCATTGGTGAGTGGGGCCAAGTCTCCCTATTTGCAAGTTCTGCAATCTGTTTCGCCAAATCTAGATGAGATTGCTGCCGATGTCCGATCGCATTTAGTAGACAAACCGTCCATTTCGCTAACGGATGGTGGATTAATTCGATCGGGCATTAACGATCGATTGGACGATCGACGCAAACAGATAGAAGTTGATCAACAATGGATTGCTAATCTTGAAGTGACGGAACGACTTAGAACGGCTATTCCATCATTGAAAGTTGGGTATAGCAAAAACTTTGGGTATTTTCTGAGTATTACCCGTGCCAAAGCGGATCAAGTTCCCGATAATTACATTCGTAAACAAACACTAACCAATGAAGAACGGTATTTCACGCCCGAGTTAAAAGAATGCGAAAGTCGATTGCTTTTGGCGAAAGATGAACTGGGCCGAATTGAATATGAAATATTTTCACAAGTCCGATCGCGGGTGGGAGAACAAGCTGATGCAATCCGATCGGCGGCGAAAGCGATCGCGGCGGCAGATGTATTAGCAGGTTTGGCAGAAGTGGCAGTATACCAAGGGTATTGCTGTCCTGAAATGGATGATTCTAAGAATTTAGTTGGAGATTTAGGTCGCGATCTAGAAATCGTAGATGGTCGTCATCCGGTTGTTGAACAATCACTTCCCGCCGGATTTTTTGTCCCGAATTCCACAAAATTAGGAATGGGAAAATCAATCCCCGATTTAGTCATTTTAACCGGACCGAATGCCTCGGGAAAATCTTGCTATTTACGCCAAATTGGATTGATTCAATTATTAGCCCAAGTCGGTAGTTTTATTCCAGCCCGATCGGCAAAATTGGGCATTTGCGATCGTATTTTCACCCGTGTCGGGGCTGTGGATGATCTGGCCACGGGACAATCAACCTTTATGGTGGAAATGAATGAGACGGCTAATATTTTGAATCATGCAACAGCGCGATCGTTAGTACTGTTGGATGAAATTGGGCGAGGTACGGCGACGTTTGATGGGTTGTCAATTGCTTGGGCGGTGGCTGAACATTTGGCTTCTGAAATTCGATCGCGGACTATTTTTGCGACCCATTATCATGAGTTAAATGAATTGGCCTCAATTTTACCGAATGTTGCAAACTTTCAGGTGACGGTAAAAGAATTGCCCGATCAAATTGTATTCTTACATCGGGTTCAACCGGGTGGGGCCGATCGCTCCTATGGCATTGAAGCAGGACGATTAGCCGGATTACCTCCGTCTGTGATTGTTCGGGCCAAACAAGTGATGAGCCAGATTGAAAAACATAGCAAAATTGCGATCGGACTTCGGCGAGGCGGTGGCAAGGTGGCTGAATCAAGTACAAGTAGTGTGCCACTTACGAATAAAGATACAAATGAAGATGAGCAATTAGGCTTTTTCTAATATTATTAAATCCTGATCCCCCTAGCCCCCTTAAAAAGGGGGAACTGGAATTTAGTTCTAAAAGAGATCATCTACAAAACAATTTGTTTAACGATCGTAAACATTCCGAGAATGGACAATAAATAACATACAGGTCGTAGTTGTGTGATTCCTGCGATATAGCTTAAACTGTGGCCAACACGGGAAACCAAGATTACTACTGAGGCAATCGCTGTAATTGAATCATGTCGTCCAGTAATGTGAGCAATTAAAATTACGATCGCTAGCATTGGGAAATTGTCATGATGATTGCGTTGTGCCCGATCGGCTCGACCAATCCAAGGTTCAATATTGGTTGGGGTCTCCTCTCGATTGCTCATCCCCCATGCTCCGCCCATAGCCTTCATCTTGCCGATAGCAGGCGTGTGATTTAATACTAGGGACCACAACGCCAAGGCCAACAAGCAACCCAAATCAACTGTCATTTTCAAAGTCCTATCAGAATGTAAGCCTGAATCATACCAAACCTGTTGCGATCGCACTAAAGTTTTCCTTACGCCATTGGGCATCAAAGCCCCGATCGCATTTGATCTCTAAAATTCGTATGCCTTGTTTTGGGAAAATTTTCAGCCGATCGCTTAAATGCTCCCAATCTTGAATCTGTTCATACTCAACTTGATAGGTTTTACAAAGATTCTGAAATTCAATGTTCTGCGGGGTTGAAAAGAATTCCTCAAAGGGCGGATTGAATTGGGCAATTGGCAACATCCCAAAAATTCCGCCGCCATTGTTATTCAGTAATACGATCGTCAGATGCCCTTGTAAGTAAGGTTTGATTAGAAATCCATTAGTATCATAAAGTAATGCTAAATCACCCGTGAGCATGACCGTTGGCTGATTATGATGTGCTATACCGATCGCAGTACTCAGACAGCCATCGATACCATTTGCGCCGCGATTGACGTCAATTCGATAGGTTCGATCGTTGGGTTTCCAAAAGTATTCCACATCACGGACGGGCATACTATTAGAAATGAATACTGGTGTATGAATCGGGAGAACTTGCGATAGAAGCCAAGCTGCTTTGCCCTCGAAAAGATTAGATTCAGATTGAAGGAGACGATCGATCGTGTCGCGGGTTTGATATTCGGTCGCTATCCATTTTTTTGAATAGGCTGAATCTTGATTTTGTGGCGAATTCTCTAATGAATTGGCAAATGCAGTTACAGATGTTAAACAGTTATGAGTTTTGCCATGAAGTGAATCAAGAGACCGATCGCTTTCGTCAATAATCCAGGTTTCAATCAGATTCG
>JAYUEU010000348.1:0-10859 GCA_043739065.1 Synechococcales cyanobacterium
TCTCCATCATTCGTCAATAGAAGCCCTCTACCTAATTGGTCTATTACCAAATAACCCTTCGTCATCACCGCAATTACTTTGGGTTCAAAGGGCAGTTCCACACGGCGCACTTGTAAGGGTTGAAGCGAAATGAATAACAACGACTGGGACACATGCTGTTCCGTTACGATCAAATGTCGGGGGCGAGACGTTGGCCAAAAACGTTGAACCGAAACCTGAAGAGACATGTGTCCGAGAGCAGCGCCGCGACGATTCCAGACTTGAAAATAAAGACTAGGAGGTTCATCTAAAAATGTATCCTGAGAATCAGCTTGAGAAATCACGACAAAATGCCGAGAATCGATCGCCTGGATTTGCTGAATTTTCTGTCCTACAGGTAGAGTGAGCGATCGGGTCCAACGGGGTTGACGTTGCTCAGGAACAAACAATTGAAGTTGGAATTCAGGCTGCGATTTAGTCTCCAATTCAGTCTGAGATTTAGAGATCGAATTCAATTGAACAAACCAATGACCCATCGGATCAATAGACATAAAATCACCATTAACAGCCTCGGTCGAACAAGCCGTCAAACAAGGTCTTAACCATTCTTCATCGCAGTAATACAAATGAGCAGCCGTGGCAATATAACACCCCATTGCACTTCCCCAGGCTTGATGGATTTTATCTGAGAATTGATGTAATTTCAACGGATCATCGCCATCGATCGCGGGTGAATTTACTCGGCTAAAATGCACCTTTGTTGATTCAACTCGATATAAAATTGTATCAATAGGATAGGAATCACTCTTCGATCGTTGTTGGATTAACAATTGCTGAAGAGGACGGGGTATGGGTTGAGTTGTGGAAGATTTCAATCTTAAAATAGGCAATGTTTCAGGAATCGTAGTTGAAATGACATTCTGAAGTGTTGTATGTTCTTTAATCTCTTCAGCCGCATCCATTACGGCATTTCGCATTTCGGTTGCATTACGATAGCGCTGACCCGGTACTTTTGCGAGCGATCGTAGCAATATCACCTTTAAGGATTCTGGGAGTGATTCTGGGAGCCAAACAATATTCTTAAGATGAGCCTGCATCAACGCTCCGGGAGTTCCTGAAAAAGGCCGATCGCCCATAATCAATTCGTACATCAATACCCCCGTTGCATACAAATCAGCACTCACTGAATGCTGCCCATAAAACCGCTCTGGAGCCATATAAGCTGGCGATCCGCTCATTCCAGTACCAGAGGTTTTCGACGATTGATTTAGATCTTGAGCAAGTCGTGCAATGCCAAAATCGGCAATCCGTGGCACCATACTCTGCGATCGAACATCAAGCAAAATATTTTCTGGTTTAATATCGCAATGAATAATATTTTGATCATGGGCATGGGCTAATCCAGACAAAATGCCTTCAATCAACGACAACGCCGTGAGTAGATGATGCGGTGAGTAATCAATTTGCCCCAGATTCAGACTGGAACGGCTCTCCATTAACTGCCGTAAGGTGCCACCCGCACAATAATCCGTCACCAAATAGCGGTGATTCATCCAATAATCGCAAGCCCAACAGATCACAATATTAGGATGCTGCAATGTTAGCAAAAATCGTAATTCTCGCAGGAATTGATTCGTTGGGAACCTATATTGATCGAGTTCTTTTAAGGCAAAAAGTGATCCTGTGGCCCGATGAACCCCAAGAAACACTTTGCCATACTGACCTCGCCCCACTAATCCTAACAAACGATACTGCGATCGGCGGACCGTGAGACGAGACAGTTTCAAGTTCTGATAAGCATTCACAGCAGTTCTCTCAGCACAACGCTCTCTAATCGCATTTTTTAAGAACACCATTATCTAAGCGAAAGACATCTAAGCATAAGATATCTAAGCGCAAAGCACCGTCATAATAGAATCATGGGACTCGCGCTTTTCAATCATCGACTCTACAGCATCAAGGCGACTACGGGTACCTATAATAAATGTATTGCAGGTGTCGCCTAATGATTCACAAGTCGTTTGAATAGTATGCAAATCACGCCCAACTAATTTGCTAAAGAACGCCGACAATACACCCGCCTCAAGAGAACAGGCTGGAACCTTATAGTCCGCTGGAGCGCCATTTGCAAAGGCTGAATTAGTGGTGCGGAGAATAATAAAACCCCGTTGATGGTGCAGTTGATCAAACTCTAGCTTGCCCCAACCATAGGTCGCCCAACAATCCTTGAGGCAATGTAGAAAGTCAGCCATGCTCATGTCAACAAGTGGCTTTTCGTAATAGTCCGTCACTTCATCCCGGAAGCGAATATAGAAATTTTTACCCCACCAGCGTCCACAGTTAAACAATACCATCCCAGCCGCTTGACCTGTTTCCCGTAACAAACCCGAATAAATCGCCTCAATTAACGGAGATGGAAGTGCCAATAGCCGATCGCCTCGACGATTTTCCAATAGTCCCATTTCTAGATCACCTTGGACATAGGCTTGACTAGAGTAGTAGTGACCGGGTAGGCGAGGCTGGACAAGTAAATCAGCAATGGAAATCATGATGCGCTCCTAAGGGAAATTGAGGATTGAAGTAGTTTTAAAACAGGCCAGCAACGGTGAGAAGGGAGTCATCATTGATTATGGCTTCGGATTTGAACCTAGATTCGACTTCATAGAGGAACGGGCTGATCAACCTCATTTGGGAAGTATTTAGGGCTTGGGAAAGCTGTTGGCGTAGGGCACTGTGGATGTGGCTGTCGAGGTCAAGGGTGCCGTGAATTTCTATGGATTCTTGAAACCAAGTTAGAAAATGAACTTCTAAGTAGGCTAGGTCATCCATCAACATGGCCATGGCACAATGACGAAGCGATAGCATTGCATTACGCAAGCTGTTTTCAAGGCGATCGATCTGTTCGGTAGGAAAGCATTGTTCTAGGTCGTCGGCAATCGGCTGCATCCAGGTAATTTCTTGGTCGCGAATGGTGCGATAAAGGCGCGTGCGTTCTTTCAATGACGACATGTATTGGCTAACTTCTACGGTCGCCTCAGGTTTTAGATAATGACTTACAGCGTCGTGAAAAAGGGATTCAATAACAGGCTTCATGGTGCATCTCCTGGGAATTTACTATTCCCGTTTGTTATTCAAAAAAATCAGAGAAATCATTCAGCGTCAATGACGATTCGCGGGACTTAGAACTAACGGCAGGCTGAGATGGGACTTCTATCATGTCAACTCCATCCCAGTTGACCGCCGTCATAAATTGACCGATCATTAATGACAATGATAGGGGCGCATTTGGATCAGGACGCTGAAGCTCAGGACTATGAAAATTGATCGTTTTAGTGGACTGAGAATTTGGCTTTTGGGCAATGCCATCCCAATTAACGCTGCCCAGAAATTTCTGAACAGAAGTCTGAACCCATAGGGGCCGATCGGAGCGCAAGGTCATTGATTCTGGATTCATTTCAATTCTCCTGAACGAAGACGTTTCTCGATATCTTTAGCTGTTGCGCCTTCATTTAACCAAAAGGACGCGGCATCAATCCGCTCTTGACCGCCTAGCAAAAATTTACAGTAGGTTTCGCCCATGGAATAGCATTGAATTTCAATACAGCCCAATTGCTTTTTAACCATTTCAGTAAAGAATCCAGAAAACAACCCAGCATATAAATGACAGACGGGCTTGCCGACATCACCGAGGGTTCGCGCTAAGGCGGAATCAAATAAATTAATGAACATGAAGCCCTGACGACGATCGCCCATATCTACTTCCCAACGACCCCACCCTTGCGCGGTAAAAGGCCACCACCAAGTTTCAAGCAAAAACATCAAGTTGGCTTGACGGACAGGAGAATCAAATTCTTTTTCAAACCATTTTTCAAAAAAGAAAGCATCCTTCTGGCCCCATTCGCAACCAATAGTATACATAATGGCGGCAGAGGCTTCCCCAACTTCTTCTTCAAGTCCTTCAACTAAACCAATGATAAAGTCTTCGGTAGCAAGAATATTTTGAGCATCATTCCAATCAACGATAGTGCCCTTATCAGCGTCAAATTGAAAATAATCTTTGAAACTATAGTGATGATGATTTTTAGGGTTATGAATCTTGGCGGGGGTTTGATGGTCGAGAATGAGTTTCATAGGATGTTGGATTCAGAGTAATTGGGTCACATGCAGCATTCGTAATAGATAGAATGCCTTTCTAAATCTGCTGCGCTAGGCTATTAATCGCTGAGCAAGCGACGATTCAGGTCGAGAATGGGAAGAAATAAACTGGATTGTTGCGGCGTTAAATACTGTTTTACAATATCTTGCATGACGGTATAGGTGGCATGACAGAGCTTTTGACGACTGATTGCACGGATAATGGTTTGAAACCACAACAAGCAACGCTCTCTCAAGGTATCGGGATCATCCACAAGAAGTGCTGCAACAGAATAGCGCCAGATCATCGTCACATCGCGTTTGCACTTAGCAGAGATATCTACCGTGCCGGGGCCTGTAGGGTTAGGAACTTGAGCCAGTACTTTTTCTAAGACTTGTTTGATGACAACTTCCTCAATTTCTTGAAGCTTCTGATAGGTCTGAAGTCTCAATTCGTAGGTCTTGAGGTATTCAGGAATGAACCGCAATTCCTCATCAGTCGCATATCGACCTTCTACGTTAAAACTCAGTCGCTGCATTTGACTCAACATAACGCCCATTCCTCATTTCGCACAGTAACGTTCTTCTTCTATTGCAGAATGCCCCATGACGATGAGTCGCTAACTGCCAGAGCCGGACAGTTGTGTTAACTTTCTTCAATGGAGCAGTATTTTAAATGTTGGTTGAAATTAAGTCTTACCGAAACCGTTGGATTTAGGCTCCTAAAACACGTTTAGCGATGTCGAGACAATGCAGCCGATCGTCATACCCGTTATAGCCACCGTTAATTCGATAGGTAATGGTATCAAAATCATCCCGATCGGCAAAGTCGCTAAGATTGCGGGTATTCCAGAACCATCCAGCACTGCGACAGGCGAGATCAGGATCGCTCAGCCGATCGGGATTTGCGATTAGGTTCACTCCCAAGGCTTTCCCGCAGGTGCCATAGTTTGTACGGCCCGTAATTTGAATTAAGCCTCGGCCTTTGAACCGAACGCCATCGCCAGCCTCCACATTACCGAGATCATCGCGCCATTCATAATCTTCGCCGGATGCAATTTCTTCGAGGTAGTTAAAGGATCCTGACTCGTGGCAAATCTGGGCGAGAAAATGGGCCTGACGCAAGGGTGTGGTAAGACGAAATTCAGCAAAAGTTTCAGTAACATGAGGATAAAGGAGCGTCAGTCTGTCAGGATCACCGTCAGTTACAATGTTAAAAAGCTGATTGATGGTGAAATTAATGCCACTGATATTGACGTTAGGCGTTTTAGCGTTGGGTGTAGCGGAACTAGATGGAGAAGATGATCCGTTGGCTGCAAATAAATCTGCATAGGGCGGCGCATCCTTACTACGATCGCTTTTCCCCAAGGCAACCCGCAACAGTTCATCGAGCCAGCCGTCTTCTGGACTAAGGGTAGTGGGCAGTGCTGTAATTTTTTGTTGAATTAATCGCGCTGCTTTTTTTCGGGCTTCACCTAGGGCAATTCCTGGATAGAGAGAGGCATAGGGTGCTTTATCCCCCGGACGAGGAGGTTGGCCATTAAGTTTACGAATGACTTCATCGATTTTATAGTCAGTCGTCTCTAGCGCCCGATCGCCCCAACCAGTAAGGAGTTGGAGTAAACGATCGCTACCTTCTTTGCGCCAAACTTGGAGTTGATCGGGAGTGAAAGATGCCATTGTTTTACCTCTAGGTTCTGCCTATAAATATTTAGGCGTGCGCTAAATCTGCATTAGCTAAATATTCTCTAAAGTGGCCTAAGTTGCGAGAAGATCAACACAAAAATTAGGGATCAAAAGTTAGGGATCAAACTTTTCGCTCATTTTCAAGAAGCTGACATACACTAATAAAGCAGGATGCAAGCTGGCAATTGGAACTAGATATAGCGTTTTTAGATGTATCCTCTTGTTGGATCTTATAGCGCTGGAGTTGAATGACAGTTGTCAGGTTGCATCTCTGCACCTTCTTGCATCGAGGTTCTTTTAACGTTTTCCTGTTCGTCACCCGTCAACACCCTCAAACCGATCATGTATCAAGTTTCTAGCCAAAAGACAATCGTCTCTGCCATGCTTCATCCTAAGGTGAAGTTAGCGCTAGCTTATTTGGATTGTCATTTAGAGGATGAGTTGTTGAGATACCGTCGTGCGAGATCGGGTTCTCAGGTTGCGCCATCATCAGTCGGGACCATGCGATCGTCAGGCAAAGCAAAAACTCTCTCTCAGGTTGAGTTAACACAATTCATTGCGATCGATGCGTTGCCCAAGAAGGCGATCGATTTGGATTTATCCGAGCCAACAGATACTCTTTCGGCAGAAGAGATGCTGTCGAGTTTGGCAGTGAGTCCAGATAATAATGAGGAATATTCAGAACGCAGCTTTTCTTCGGAAGACAGATACTCGCTAGATGAATTGATGGCGAACTCGGATGTGGAGATTTCAGGCGATGGGTCTTTATATATTCCAGACCATTTGCCGAATGACTATCTAGAATCATCAGAAGAATTGCTGCGGAGTCTGGCTCAAGAAGAAGCAGGCGCAGAACAAGAGCGCAGTAGCATTGAAAGCCTGCTTACGCCCTTAGGCATTGGATCAATGATGTTGATGCTGATCGGGAGTGGAATGTTTGGCTATTTGATTATGAATCCATCGACCTTGACGGCCCTGGGATCGGCAGCATCACGGCTTGTGAGTGGTGTTAAGATGCCCCAAAGTGCGCCGCTTGCTCCGGTTGCGGTTGCCGTTAATGGAGAAGTGCCAACAAATAGCGATGAGTTTGCTGATTTAAGCTTAAATAACCTCGTCGTGATGGGGACTCAAGGAGAAGGTTCGGGACTGTTGAAGATTCCCGCTCCGATCGCTCCTAAAACAGTTAGCAACCCATCAGGTCTGATGACGGTGATTCCGGGGAATAAAGCTGGCGCACCGATCGTAATTCCGGGAAGTCTTAATCAGCCCATCAGTCAATTTAAGGGACCTGCGGCAAATCCACTTCAGAAAGATGCTGTTCAACAACGCACTACTCCACCGATCGCGGTTCAACCTCCAGCGCGCCGCCCCTCTTTATATCGCCCGGTTCAACCCCAAAGACAGGCTCCGGCATACCGTACACCTGTAAGAACAATACAGATGCCACAGACAATGCAATTGCCTCCAGCACCATCGACTCCTACAGCAATTCCTTCAGCGGCATCTGAAGCTCCGATCGCACCACCAACGCCCCAATATCGTGTAGAAATTCCCTATACGGGCGACACGGCTTTGGAAAAAGCACAGAAATCTGATCCTGGAGCATATTTTAAAAACGGTGAAAATGGCGCGGTAATTCAAATGGGCGAGAGTTACTCAAGCCGTGAAGCCGCAGACGCAAAGGCTCAGCAATTAAAACAACAGGGATTTGATGGCGTTGAGGTTCAAAAATAATAAAGAACATGAAGCTTCGGCAACTCGGACACAACCCAAACGAGTTATAAAGCAACATTCAAGACTATCCTCTATTGTAGAGTTAGCAGTTTAGTAGGCGTGCCCTATGGCTTTTTTCGATCGTGTGTCTCGTTTAGTCAAAGCGACAGTCAACGACCAAATTACTAAGCGCCAGGATCCAGAGCAGCAATTAGAACAGATTGTGGCTAAATTACAGGTAGATTTAGTGAATTTGCGACAGGCAGTTGCAGAGTCTATTGCATTACAAAAAAGGACCGATCGGCAACGACATCAAGCTACTTTACAAGCTGAAAGTTGGTATAAAAAAGCGCAACTTGCCGTTTCTAAAGGAAATGAAGACGTAGGACACGATGCTCTAACTCGCCGTCGTGCATATCAATTGACGGCTACGGCTATGGGTGAACAGCAGAAAGAACAATTACAATTGGTGGCAAATCTGAAACAAAATATGCGTCAGTTAGAAAGTAAAGTCATTGATCTAAAAAACAAAAAAGATATTTACATTGCCCGTGCTAGGTCAGCTCAAGCAACATTAAAATTGAGCGATTTATTAGATAGCAGCGGGACGAGTGAAGTATTACAAGCCTTTGAACGGATGGAAGATAACGTATTGAATCTAGAAGCTCAGGCAGAATTGGCTCAAGACATGAGTGACAATCAATTGGAAAAACGCTTTGAGGCATTGGGTGAAGCACAGGAGATTGATGCGGAATTGGCCGAACTAAAACGATCGCTTCAAAAATAATTTAACGAGGTTTCCAGGCTCCGTGGCAAGATAAAATCAATGTCGCGAAGTGCCGAATAGAGTAGCCATGACTGAGTATATTGCTCCCGAAACCCAAACCATTCCAGCACAAACCATTGTCGTCAAAGTGGGAACGTCCAGTCTAACGAATCCAGAAACTGGAAATCTGTCGCTATCAACGATCGCAGGTCTGGTCGAAGTTTTGAGTGATTTAAGACGATCGGGACATCGAGTCGTATTGGTTTCATCGGGTGCGATCGGCGTAGGTTGTGCGCGATTAGGCATGACCGAACGGCCCAAAACAATTGCCGTAAAACAAGCAGTAGCAGCTGTCGGACAAGGTCGATTGATGCGCGTTTATGATGATTTGTTTACGGAAATGAAACAACCGATCGCTCAGGTTTTATTGACTCGGGGCGACTTGATAGAACGAAATCGATATGTGAATGTATATCGAACCTTTGACGAATTATTAAAGCTGAATGTGATTCCGATTGTAAATGAGAATGATACCGTGGCTGTTGATGAATTAAAATTTGGAGACAATGACACCCTTTCTGCGCTGGTGGCGAGTTTAGTTGATGCGGATTGGTTGTTTTTAATGACAGATGTCGATCGGCTTTATACCGCTAATCCTAGAACTAATCCTGAGGCAAAACCGATCGATGTAGTGCGAAATCTGGATGAACTGAATGTTGATACGGCAACAGGAGGCACGCAATGGGGCACGGGAGGGATGCAAACAAAGATTACGGCGGCGCGGATTGCTATGGGAGCAGGAGTGCGAACGGTGATTATGAAGAGTGATTCTCCCGGAAATGTGCTGAAAATTCTAGCGGGGGAATCCATTGGCACCAGGTTTGAACCCCAAGAGAATCCAATTACGGCGCGACAACGATGGATTGCTCATGGAATGGTTCCGGCGGGACAGTTGTATTTAGATGATGGGGCGGTAGATGCGGTGAAAAATGGGGGACGATCGTTGTTAGCGGCGGGGTTGATTGGATTAGATGGTGAATTTCAGCGTGAGGATACGGTACGACTTTGCAATATTCATGGTCAGGAGATTGCACGCGGTCTGGTGAACTATACCCATACAGAATTACAAAAAATTCGGGGTCGCCGATCGGATAAGATTAGTCAAATTTTGGGATATGACGGAGACGAAACGGTTGTTCATCGGGATAATTTGGTGTTGGTACGGAAAGGATTACGGGGAATTTAGAACTGAATTTAGAACGTGAAATTCGGGATATGATAGGAACAAATTTGCACCGAATTTGCCCTAAATCTCCTATTGCCCTAAATTTCCTATGCGATCTTTGACTTTGACGGCTCCAGCGAAGATTAACTTACTTCTGCATATTGCGGGCGATCGGCCTGATGGCTTCCATGAATTAGTTATGGTGATGCAGAGTATTGATTTAGCGGATACGGTGACGGTAAAAGAACGGCCAGAACCGGGAATTGGACTGACTTGCGATCGGCTCAATGTCCCCACGGACAGCAGCAACCTCGCTTGGAAAGCCGCCGATCTAATGCAACGACGGTTCTCATCTGTGGCGAAAAAGCACGGTGGAATTGCTATTGATTTAATTAAACGAATTCCTATGGGTGCTGGGTTAGCTGGGGGTTCGGCGGACTGTGCAGCGGTATTGGTCGGGATTGATTTGCTGTGGGAATTAGGATTGACACAATTCGATTTACAAACATTGGCCGCTGAATTGGGATCGGATATTTCCTTTTGTGTGGCAGGCGGGACGGCGCTTTGCACTGGACGCGGGGAAATCATTGATCCATTGTCAAATTTAGATAATCTCTATGCTGTTCTGGCTAAATATAAAGATCTTCCAGTTCCAACTCCCTGGGCTTACAAAACCTATCGCGCAGAATTTGGATCAACCTATCCAACAAGCACAACTGAGCTCGATCGACGTATAGAACAATTGAAAACTGGTTCAATGATGAATGCGATCGCTCAGCGGGATGGAGCAGCGATCGGGGCGGGATTGCATAATGATTTAGAAAAAGTTGTGTTGCCCCATTATCCTAAGGTTCAAAATTTGCGAAATGAATTTGCAAAGACTAATTCATTGGGCGTGATGATGTCGGGTTCAGGTTCGACCGTGTTTGCTTTAGCCCAGTCTTTAGAACAAGCAGAAGCGATCGAGGCCACTATGCGATCGGCAATTCCAGATTCAGAATTAGAATTTTGGATTACAAAATTTTGTGATTCGGGTGTGCAATTGGTTGATTCAATAACTCGGTAAATAGAATGAATGACGATCGATCGGCAGCGTTAGAACAAATTGTTGCAGAACTCGAACTACTATCTTTAGAAGAACAAATTTGGTTAGTAGAGCGCTTGACCGATCGGATTCTAGTTCAAATGGATCAACCGAAGATGCCGATCGTTAAACCAGAACTAAACACAATTGGGAAGGTTCAGGACTTTAGTAAAAAGGCTAATTTTTAATTCAGTCTTGATTCGCAGATAGCCGATAGGAATAGACTCGTTCAATTACTCATGGGCGATCGTAGCGCATCAAGCTAAAGTAAA
>JAYUEU010000349.1:0-5613 GCA_043739065.1 Synechococcales cyanobacterium
GTACGAAAGCACGATCCAGAAATTCATGCGCCAAGCCAATATACCTGGGTTCCGGAAGGGGAAAGTTCCTCGTCAGGTCATTGTGCAACGCTTTGGCTCTATGGGAATCAAGGCAACATCCCTAGAAGATTTGGTTGATCAGTCTATTAAAGATGCGATCAAACAAGAAAATATTGTGGCGATCGGAAACTTCCAACTGAAATCCGATTTTGAAGAACTCGTCACAAACTACGAACCCGGCAATCCGTTAGTCTTTAAAGCGGCGGTTGATGTTCAGCCTGAAGTTAAGCTCGCTCAACATAAAGGACTGACGGTTCAAGCTGAAGATGTGAAACTAGACCCAGCTCGAATTGATGAGTCAATCGATGGCTACCGTAAGCGCCTTGCAACCTTGGTCCCGATCGAAGACCGTGCGGCCATTATGGGTGATGTTGTCGTCGTTGATTATCACGGCGTTTATACTCCAGACGGCGGCGAAACGATAGATGTTCCGGGCGGCCAAGCGGAAGATTTCACGCTGGATCTAGAAGAAGGTGGATTTATTCCCGGCTTCATTGATGGCATCATTGGCATGAATGTTGACGAAACGAAAGATGTCATTGCAACCTTCCCAGACGATTATCAAGAAGAAGCTCTAGCGGGTCAAACAGCTACTTTTAAGATGACGCTGAAGGAACTCAAAGGCCGCGAACTGCCCGAGGTAAACGATGAGTTCGCAAGTGAACTTACCAATGGCGATGTGCCGACGCTCGCAGAACTTCGTAGCAACATGGAAAGCAACTTCCAGCGCGAAATTGACGATCGTAACAAACAGAACAAAGAGACTGCCATTCTCAATGAACTGCTCAACCACATCGAAGTCGAGATTCCTGAAACCTTGCTCGATCGAGAACTGAATTACATGCTGTCTCAGACGGCCATGCAGTTCCAACAACAGGGCATGGATATCCGTCAGATCTTCACCCCAGATATGATTCCCATGTTGAAAGAGCGCTCTAAACCTGAAGCGATCGATCGAATCAAACGCACTTTAGCCTTGGGCGAAGTCGCAAAAATCGAAGGGTTAAAAGTCGATGACGCAGCATTCACCAAGCGTTACAACGATGCACTCGAAGAAATGCGCGGTGAAGACATTGATCCAAAACGTCTGAAAGAAGTTCTGAGTGAAGATATGCTCAAAGAAACGATTTTAGAATGGATTGAAGCCAACTGGACAGTAGAAATGGTTCCTGAAGGCACGCTCAAACCCGAAACCGAAGATACTGAAGCTTCTGAAGCTGTTGTAGACGTGGAATCTGAAGACGCATAACCACAATGCCTGATGGCATTGAAACTAAAAATCCTTCTTCCGATTTAGCTGGGGGAAGGATTTTTAAGGTTAGGCTCTGAATTCGGGGATTCCTACCTTGATCCGCCAACAGTTGTTAAAGAACTAGGGCATAATAGATGGAAATAAGCACCCTAAACCCTTAATCGGACCCTTCTAACTCCTATGATTTCTCAATCTGCTGGCTACGACCTAACGAGCACTTCTCGTCATCAGGAGATTATTTCCTCCACCGTCGTTCCCATGGTTGTCGAACAATCTGGACGTGGAGAACGGGCATTTGATATTTATTCTCGACTGCTTCGCGATCGGATAATTTTCCTCGGAACTGACGTAAATGACACCATAGCCGATTCAATCATTGCGCAAATGCTATTCCTTGAAGCGGAAGATCCAGAGAAGGACATTCAGCTTTACATCAACTCCCCTGGTGGATCCATCACCGCAGGCATGGGCATTTATGACACCATGAACCAAGTCCGCTGCGATGTGGGGACGATTTGTTTTGGTTTGGCCGCAAGTATGGGAGCGTTTCTGCTTTCTGGTGGAGCCAAGGGTAAACGAATGTCACTGCCCAGTTCACGTATCATGATTCACCAGCCATTGGGCGGAGCACAGGGACAAGCCGTAGATATTGAGATTATGGCCCGCGAAATTCTTTATCATAAGAGTACGTTGAATAGCTTGATGGCGAACCATACTGGCCAGCCGCTTGAAAAGATTGAAGAAGACACCGAACGCGACTTCTTTATGTCTGCCGAAGAAGCTAAGACGTATGGTTTGATTGATTCTGTGATTGACCGTCACAATCGGGGTGGAGTTCCACAGCTTTCTCTTGTGTCCTAACAAGACTGCGACAACTCTCAAGTTACGGAAAACATTAATATTTATCGAACCGATAGTTGCACGAGGTTAACAGTCACGATGCCGAAAACCTACGATTCACACTTGAAATGCTCGTTCTGTGGAAAGTCACAAGAGCAAGTCCGTAAGCTCATTGCGGGTCCTGGTGTGTACATTTGTGACGAATGTGTTGACCTGTGCAACGAGATTTTGGATGAAGAACTGTTTGAAGGGGGTAGCTCTCCCCAAGCCGTCCCTCGCCGTGACCAACAGCCTGAACGACAAAAAGTCCGCACTACGCCCATTACTATGGGCCAGATTCCAAAGCCAAAAGAAATTAAGAAGCATCTTGATCAGCACGTAGTTGGTCAAAATGAAGCCAAAAAAGTCCTTTCTGTCGCAGTCTATAACCACTACAAACGCCTTACCTATCTGGAATCCCATGGAGAAGAAGGCAAACCTGAAGATGCGATCGAACTCCAAAAATCGAACATCCTACTGATTGGACCAACCGGATCGGGCAAGACTTTGCTAGCCCAGACCTTAGCGAATATCTTAGACGTGCCGTTTGCAGTGGCCGATGCGACAACGCTGACAGAGGCGGGATATGTGGGTGAGGATGTTGAGAATATTCTTTTGAGACTGCTTCAAGTTGCTGACCTAGACGTTGAAGAGGCGCAACGTGGCATCATTTACATTGACGAAATTGACAAAATTGCCCGGAAGAGCGAGAACCCATCTATCACTCGCGATGTCTCTGGCGAAGGCGTTCAACAAGCGCTACTCAAAATGCTGGAAGGAACGATCGCTAATGTCCCGCCCCAAGGTGGCCGAAAGCATCCCTATCAAGATTGCATTCAAATAGATACCAGCAATATTCTCTTCATTTGCGGCGGTGCGTTTATGGGGCTAGACAAGATCGTCGAGCAACGCATTGGTAAAAAGTCTATGGGATTTGTCCAAGGTAGCAAAGACGGGATTTCAGCAGAGAAACGATCGTCAGACATGTTGAAAAATATGCAGGCGGATGATGTTGTGAAATTTGGGATGATTCCTGAATTTATCGGTCGAATTCCAGTCGCAGCAACGCTTGAACCTCTTGATGAAGAGACGCTGATGGCGATCTTAACCGAGCCAAAAAATGCCCTAGTCAAGCAATACCAAAAACTAATGCGTATGGACAATGTGCAATTAGAGTTTCGACCGGATGCCATTAAAGCGATCGCGTCTGAAGGATTCCGCCGGAAAACAGGTGCCCGTGCGCTGCGGAGTATTGTTGAAGAAATTATGCTAGATATTATGTATGAAGTCCCGTCCCGTAAGGATCTGACTCGCTGCGTTATCACCCGTGACATGGTAGAAAAACGATCGACTGCCGAACTAATTGTGCTTCCGTCGTCCTTACCTAAGCCTGAGTCTGCCTAAATGCCGTTGTTGACCGTTCGAGGCTGTGATATTTATTACGAATGGATTACGGCACAATCTGGAGACCGAACCGATCGGCCAGTTTTAGTGTTTTTACATGGCTGGGGTGGATCCGGACGTTATTGGAGATCGACGGCTGAAGCGATGAGCGATCGCTATGATTGTCTGATTTATGATTTGCGCGGATTTGGTCGTAGCAAAATTATCGATGGCGATGAACCGATTGCCTATAGCCTAAAATCTTACGCAGATGATTTGGATGAACTATTGACCACATTACAAATCGATCGCGTTTCGGTAGTGGCTCACTCTATGGGCTGTTCAATCGCGACGTATTTTTTGGATGCTTGGGGCGATCGGATTGATCAATGTATTTTGACTTGCGGCGGGGTTTTTAAATTCAATGCGATCATTTTTGGTATTTTTTACCAATTTGGTCAACTCGTGATTAATTTTCGGCCCAGATGGTTTTATACCTTACCCGGCGTTGATTTTTTAGTCATGCAGCGCTTTTTGCATCGATCGATTCCCGGTAGCGATCGGCAGGAATTCATTGAAGATTATCTAGGTGCGACGGCGGATGCGGCGATCGGCACCTTGCTGAGTGTGGCCCAACCCAACACCTGTACCGAAATTTCGGCGCAAATTGCTAGCCTATCGATTCCCACTTTAGTTCTATCCTGCGATCGAGATACGATCGTCCCCGCCAGCCTCGGACGGGCAGCAGCGGCGCTGAATCCGAGTTTGAAGTATCAAGTTTTAAAGAAAGTGGGACATTTGCCGATGTTAGAAGACTCGGAGAATTTCTTAGATGCTGTTCGAGGATTTTTAGTAGTGACAGTTTAGAAAAGATCTTTCAACAGAAGTCTTTCCCTTAGCGCACACTTCCAGTATCATTAGACGTTTGGCTGCAAAAATTAGCTGAATAAGAATTTCCGCTAGAAGTATCGGAAGCATAAGGGAAACAAACGATCATGGCAAAACGGGTTCAAGTCGTCCTAACCAAGGACGTGAGCAAATTGGGTAAATTAGGGGATGTCGTGGAAGTAGCTCCTGGCTACGCCCGCAACTTTCTGTATCCTCAATCTTTCGCAACCACGGTAACTCCGGGTGTGATGAAGCAGGTGGCGCGCCGTAAGGAACTGGAACTTCAGCGCCTCGCAGAATTGAAAGCAGCAGCTCTCACCCAGAAAGAAGCTCTGGAAAAGATCGGTACACTATCGATCGTCAAGCCAGTTGGCGAAAATGAAGCGATCTTCGGAACGGTTACAACTCAAGACATCGTTGATGCAATTAAAGCGTCGGCTAGTGTTGATGTCGATCGTCGTGAGATCGAAGTCCCTGAAGTCAAGAGCATTGGTGAATATACCGCGACTCTTAAACTTCACCCTGAAGTGTCAGTATCTCTGACCTTTGCGGTTTCGGGTAGCTAGTTCAATCTTGGTTTGAGATTGAGTATCAAAGTTTGAATTTACTTGGTAAGTCTCCCAGCCCTTCATACGGCTTTGGGAGATTTTTTATAACAAATCCTATAGTGGTCAGAATAATAATGAATCCTGAAATTTTTGATCAAACACTTGAATTAACGCATGAATTAGAAATCGCAACGTTTGGCGGCGGATGTTTTTGGAAAATTGAACATAGATTCCGATCGCTTCCTGGTGTGATGAAAACATCGGTGGGCTATATGGGCGGGCATTTTGACAATCCTTGTTATCTTGATATTGTTTCGCGAATTACAGGTCACACCGAAGTCGCACAGATTCATTTCGATCCGAATCAAATTCAATACAATGATTTGCTAAATGCGTTTTGGGCAATGCACGATCCTAGTAGTCTGAATCGTCAAGGAGCCGATCGAGGTGAACAATACCGATCAGTAATTTTTTATCACAATTCACATCAACAGCGCCAAGCTCAACATAGTAAACAAAAACTCGGAGAATCGGGACAATATCCAAAACCGATCGTCACCGACATTTGCCCTGAATCAACCTATTGGCGGGCGACTGATGATC
>JAYUEU010000350.1:0-10462 GCA_043739065.1 Synechococcales cyanobacterium
CTTGGATTTAAGCAAGCTCAACGATGGGCTGAATGGTTTCCCTTAATCTGCAAACGATATCGATCGTCTGGTCTTAAACGGTCTTCAGGTTTGAAAATGGTGAAGGCTTATTTGGGAACTATTAAACGTGTAATTCAATGCTGTCTTAAAGGAGAACTTAAGCCTTGTATTTGGGAACTAGGATGGCGTTGGGGATATCTTATCGGTTGCATTCGCCATCGATCGATGCCTTTTGTTGAACTCCGCTCATCTGTTGCTAAATCCCGATCGCCTTTGATTGCACCCCCATCATCTTTTGCTGAATCCCGATCGGACCTAGTTTAATAGACGATGTTTACGGAATTAATTAATCAATTAACTATCTTGTCAAAATGAGGTCGTAATGAGTCGATTTTCAAGATTATATGAAAAATTTAAACATGCTATTGTTTGGCGAATAACGGCTCAATCTAGTTTTCTTTTAGCCTATATTCAACGCTGTCGATTTGATTGGTTTATTCGACCTAAAGCAATGCCAATAGAATCCTTAAACGGATCTGCATTAGTGTTTGCGCCCCATCAAGATGATGAAACTTTAGGTTGTGGTGGGTTAATTGCTCTAAAACGACAGCAGCAGATTCCGGTTAATGTTGCATTTCTGACCGATGGCTCAGCTTGCTATGATTCGATCGCTCTTGCGGGTGTCACGATTATGCCTGCGATGGACGTAATTGCAATACGGAAACAAGAGGCAATAGAAGCATTAGGACGACTAGGCGTAAATACAAATTCGATTCATTTTTTAGATCAACCTGATCAATTTTTAGACCATCAGGCGTTAGAGCATGATGCCTTAATTAATAGTTTGGTGGATTTAATCAATGAGATTGCGCCACAAGATATCTATGTAACGTATCGGTATGATGTTCACGGAGATCATCAAGCAACCTATCGTCTAGTTCATGAAGCCATTGTCCGATCGGGGCGACAAGCCCGATTATGGGAATACCCAATTTGGAGCTTCTGGAGCCACAAGCACCTGTCTGACCTAGTGCGAAACCAGCGGCGCAATCTCTATCAGCTACCCATTCAAAGTGTTTTAGCTCAAAAGAAAACGGCACTAACGTGTTATAAATCTCAATTCCAAACCATCCCCGGTACCATGAGTCCTGTTCTGTCAGCAGACTTTATGAACTATCTTTCATCCTCTGCGACTGAAGTCTTTGTAATGACCCAGTTTTAGAATTAACCCTCAAATCAAACTAAGAGCCTCCGCACAGGTACAGAATCTACGGAGGCTTCTAACTAATTCAACAAGCCATTACCGTGCCGCACCAAACACTTGCGTCCAATAATACCGATATTGATCGTTAGAGGGGGCATATCCCACTCCTAATTCACGAAATTTAGGATTCAGAATATTAGCACGATGGCCAGGGCTATTCATCCATTGGGTCATAGTCGCAGTTGCTGTACTGCTTCCGGCAGCGATGTTCTCGCCGATCGTAGAATAGACATATCCAACGGCATTCACCCGAGATGTCATTGTTCCACCACTGGGTGAAGTATGGCTGAAATAGCTTTTGCTAACCATGTCATTGGTGTGATTTTGAGCGGCTTGGCCCAATTTACTATTCAGCGTTAAGGGCTGAAGATTTGCCTTTTTTCGTTCTACATTCACAAGAGTCAAAATTTGTTGCTGAACGCTACCATTCTGAGAAGGTTGAACAGCTTGTTGGGTTGATGCAGTGGATGGTTTGGGTCTACGCCACAATTGGGCATTAGCTGGAGCGATCGAACTTGCTGTGATACCGATAACTGTTGAGACGATCGTGACAATTGGAATTAGTTTCATAGAAGCTCTAAATCAATGTTAATTGCTTGATGTTAATCATTCCCATAGTTGCCTAGACGATCGACGAACTTGGATAGTTCCCGATCAACCTTATATCCCTTATATCTAAGTAATATATTTGCAATATATCTGCCTCAAGGCTTCTACCTGTTCGATTGAGTATCCAGCAATATCGGCAATCTGTTCACAATCCACTGCATAATCTCTGTGATTTCTTAACCTTCTAGCCTATCGGTTTTGACCTACGATCGATTTTCAAGTTATTTCAAATAAATTGGTTTTTCAATATGACCACGATCGCTCCCCCGCGCATTCCCAAACTCCACGGACGCGAAGCCGAACTCCAGAATGCGCTTCAAGTAGAAAATACTGTTTTTTTAAATCGCAGTAACATTGATTTATCCCAAGTGCGATCGGGCTTTGCTTGTGCATTACATATGCATCAACCGACTATTCCGGCGGGTAAAAATGGTGAATTAATTAGCAATCTCCAGCATATGTTTGAACATTCTGGAGAGGGTGACAATCATAATGCAGGCGTATTTGCTTGGTGTTATGAACGAATGGGGGACTTTATTCCAGAGTTGGTCGATCGCGGTCTAAATCCTAGGATTATGCTCGACTATTCCGGCAACTTGCTTTGGGGACTTCAGCAAATGGGCCGCGATGATATTTTAAATAAATTAAAAGTTTTGGCCTGCAACCCGCGCTATCAGCCCCATGTTGAATGGCTCGGTACGATGTGGAGTCATGCAGTGGCCACCTCTACTCCGATTCCTGATTTGAAATTACAAATTCGCGCTTGGCAACATCATTTTGCAGATATTTTTGGATTAGAAGCATTAGGCCGAGTCAAGGGATTTTCGCCGCCCGAAATGCATTTACCTAATCATCCGGATACATTGTATGAGTATCTCAAAGCACTGAAGGATTGCGGCTATCGTTGGCTATTGGTGCAAGAGCATTCCGTGGAAAATCTTGATGGTTCGCCGTTGACTCAAACGCAGAAATACGGACCCACTCAATTAACAGCCCGAAACAGCAACGGCGAGACGGTTTCACTAACGGCATTAATCAAAACTCAAGGTTCAGATACTAAACTTGTGGCTCAGATGCAGCCCTTTCATGAGGCAAAAAATCTGGGTCGAATTACGATCGGAACTCACTCCATTCCGTCGCTGGTTAGTCAAATTGCTGACGGAGAAAATGGCGGCGTGATGATGAATGAATTTCCACGGGACTTCGGACCAACTTGGGGCAAGGTTGCTGAAATCACCGATGTCACTGGATTTAATGGCACTGAATATCTCGAATTGATCGAGGCAGCAGGCGTGAAATCTGAGGATTATCCTGAAATTCAAGCCGTGCAGCAACATCGAATTTGGCTGCGAGTTAATGATGTCGTCACGCCAGAGTCGGTGGCAACGGCCATTCGGGACATTAAGGTAGAGGATCCGCAATTTTCGATGGAAGGTGCGTCTTGGACTAACGATCTCAGTTGGGTGCAGGGTTACGAAAATGTTCTGGAACCCATGAACGAACTCAGCGCTAAGTTCCATGCGCATTTTCCAAATGGGGATCCAGGCAACTCGAATTACTCAGAAGCCTTGCTCTATGTCATGCTGCTCGAAACCAGTTGCTTCCGCTATTGGGGTCAAGGCGTTTGGACCGATTATGCCCGATCGCTCTACGATCGAGGTATGGCGGCGATCGGCTAAACCTAATTTTGGATGGGATGACGGCTGTTAAATTAAAATTCTGACGCATAAAATATAGCGTTTGACGTACTTTTGACGTGGTAGATAGGATTGTCAAACCCGTAGGAGGGTATCCGCCACCTCGTCTTAGAGATTTTATGCGGTAAAATTTTGCCAATGTTCGCTCTGAAGCGTTATTCTGTTCAGGGCGAAACTAAACAAAATTTAGCAATTTGTTTCCTTAGTCACATGCTTTTTTATAGAAAAACTGGCAGGCTTTGGGTAAGTTTCAATATTATTTTTGTGGGCGAATTGGAAGTTAACGTATGAAGACTGTTCATCATTCTATCTTGGTCAGCATGGGGTTCTTGTTGGCCCTGGGCTATAGCCCGATCGTTCAAGCGGCTCCCAGAACTAGCATTAAGTCGTCACCCGAACTCACCCAAATCGCCCAGCTAGAACCTAATGCGACAACGACTCCAGCTTCTCCGCTCCTCAGCACTCCGATCGTTGCCCCCACAACTACAATGCCAGCAGATTTAGGCAATGAATCCGTCAGTAAGGACACTGTGATTCCAGGCCAGAATGCTGTTCCCAATGCAGTTCAACAAGCTACACCGTCTCCGGATACAAAGCTCGATACCAAGGAAGTGACTCCTCTTCCTACACCGATCGCGCCCTTGTCCGCTCCCACCGCAATGCCACCTGCAACCCAGTTTCCTGTTTCAGCACCAGATTTTCTCACCACTCCAGCCAACCCACTTCTGTTCCCGACAAAACCTGAAGAAGTGAAGCTACAAGGCGTACGGTCCTTGACGCTTGAAGAAACTATTGAACTCGCCGAACGGAACAACCGAGACCTTGACGTCAGTCGTCTCCAAGTCCAACAACAGCAAGCCGCTGTCCGAGAAGCCCAAGCAAATCTCTATCCAACTCTTGACTTACAAAGCAACCTGAACCGATCGCTTTCCGCAAGTGGGACGCTCGGCATTAAAGCATCTCAAGCCAATGCGATTTCTCAATTTGGAAGTGAAGCCTCGGCCCGATCCTTAAGCCCTCAATCCTTCCAACGCAATATTGCTGCCGAATCCACCTCATGGGACACCAGCCTACAGCTCAACTATGATCTCTATACCTCTGGCGCAAACGCCGCACGACGCAGAATTGCCGCCGGAAATCTTCGTGCCGCCGAATTGGCGATGGAGCGAATCCGTGAACAACTGCGCTTAGATGTCACAGGCCAATACTACGACCTCCAAGATTCCAACGAACAGGTCAACATTAACCAACAATCTGTCAAAAATTCTGAGCAGAATCTAAAAGACGCCGTGGCCCAAGAACGCGCAGGCTTGGGGACAAAGTTCGATGTGTTGCGATCGCAAGTGCAACTGGCCAATAACCAACAGCAGCTTACGAATTCCCTGGCCAATGAAGAAGTGAATCGGCGTAAAATTGCTCAGACCTTGAGCTTGCCAGAGTACGTCACCATAAGTGCAGCGGATCCTATTCGTCCCGTGGGCAATTGGAAAATGAGCTTAGAGGAAACGATCGTTACCGCCTACAAGGAACGGGTCGAACTCGAAGAACAACTCGTCCAACGCGACATCAGCGAGGCCGGACGCAAGCAAGCCCTCTCCGCCCTCGGACCCAAAGTTCAATTGCAGGGTAGGTACGACTTATTGAAAGTTTTTGAACAGCCTGTCAGTGAGCCGTCCTCTGGTTACTCGCTTGCTGCAGTTGCAACTTGGCGACTTTTTGATGGTGGGGCTGCCCGATCGCAGGCCCAACAACAAGACATCAGTAAGCAAATCGCCGAAACCCGCTTTACCCAAAGCCGAAATAACATTCGGTTTCAAGTCGAGCAATCCTACGCCACTCTGACATCGAGTGGAAAGAATATTGAAACCACGACCATAGCACTCGGACAAGCCTGTGAAGCTCGACGATTGGCGAAGCTTCGGTTTGATGCTGGCGTGGGAACCCAGACCGATGTACTCAATGCCGAAACGGATCTGAGCCAATCGGCTGGTAGTCGCGTTACGGCTATTTTGAATTACAACCGATCGATCGCTCAACTACTCAGAGCCGTCAGTAACGTCGATAAAAGCTCACTTATCTCCACCAACACCTATTCCCGAACCAATAATCAGAGACCTGACTTCTGTTCCCCCGCCTACACAGACCTTCGTTAGGCGCAGAAATTTGTAAGACATCCACCGCAATTCATCCTGTACTCTCCTGTCCTCAACACCTATCACCAACATCACATTTTTATATGTCACCCACAAACCAAGCATCAATGACTGTGAAAAGAAGCCTTCTAGCCCTCGCGACCTTCACGTTCAGTTCCGGCCTGAGTCTCAGTGCTGCTGTTGCGGTTGAACCTGCGCCTCCTATTGAACCGCTGCCGTCCGCTGCACCGTTGAAAGCTACACCGTTGCAAGCCGCACCGTTGCAAGTTGAGTCAGCTAATGTTTACAGCGACGATGTCCCAAAAGAATCTATCATCGATCGTACGGATTACAGCATCGGAGCTACCGCACGGGACACGACGATCGATCCCTTGGCGGGTCCAAGCGAAAAGGTAAATATCGACATCAGCAGCCGTGAGCAAAAACCAGGATTTTCGCCTCCTGTTTCTGAACGTGTCGCCAGAAATGCTCCGGCTCAGCTTAATCTCGGCGAGGGCATTGGAGACTTAACGATTTCTTCCAATCAAGGCATTAGCTGGACCCCTAGCGCACCTAGTGAACAAAGCGTCGTTACACCATTGCCGGCCTACTTCAACCAAAAACTATTGCAGCCGTTCTCTCGACTCGGACTCCAGAACGTCAAATTTATCTATCCCCTCGCAATCCCGTCCCCCATTAGTTCACTCTTCGGCTGGCGAATTCATCCCATCAGCGGAGTAAGCCGGATGCACACTGGCACGGACATCGCCGCCCCTGAAGGAACACCCGTTCTCGCGACAATGGCGGGGAAAGTGCTGTTAGCGGATAATTTGGGCGGTTATGGTCTGACGATCGCGCTCGAACATAGCGACGGCACCCAACAAACTCTCTACGGACACCTTTCTGAGATTTTTGTCAAACCGGGTGAATTGGTCCAACAGGGAGCCGTGATTGGTCGTGTTGGGAGCACCGGAAATTCTACCGGACCACACCTTCACCTAGAATTTCGTCAGCTTACGGATGCTGGCTGGATGGCGATCGATCCGGGGACTCTGCTAGAGAATTCCATGGGCGACCTCGCCAAAGCGCTAAAAAATGGGCCAACGCCTCAACAGCAAGCCCTCAAATTAGACTCTGAACCCCTCACCAAACCCTCAAAATCTCTGAAATCCCAGTCCTTGAAGCTTGAGTTACCTAACCTTTCTCTACCTTTAATTTCGGCGAACTAATTTCGGACCAGTAGACAAAATTGACTCGACTCTATGGTGGCATATAACATTCGTTGCAAGCAGGGTTCTAGCTTGCGCGGTACAATGGCGCAAGGGATATTCAAAAAATCCTCTTGCACTATGATAAACGTTGCCTAGAAACGCTTCTATGGATTTCGCCACTCTTCTAAGCCAGTTAAACACTGGTGCGATCGTGCCCGAGGGCATTGTTATTGCAACCATTCTTTTCGTTATGGTTTCCGATTTGATCGTCGGACGGACTCGTTCAGCTCGGTTTACGCCCTATGTGGCGATCGCTGGATTGCTGGGCGCTGTAGTTGCGTTGTATACCACTCAGTGGAACATCCAAAATCCGATCGCTTTCTTCGGAGAATTCAACAGTGATGCCCTAAGCGTCGCCTTCCGAGGCATCATTGCGCTATCATCCGTCGCGACAATTTTGATGTCCGTTCGTTACGTTGAACAATCCGGGACACCCGTTTCAGAATTCATCAGCATCTTGCTAACCGCCACCTTAGGCGGAATGTTTCTGTCTGGGGCAAACGAGTTGGTGATGATATTTGTTTCTCTGGAAACATTAAGTATCTCGTCGTATTTACTAACGGGTTATACCAAACGCGATCCACGATCGAACGAAGCCGCGTTGAAATATTTGCTCATCGGGGCATCGAGTGCGGCAATTTTCCTCTATGGATCGTCGTTGCTCTACGGATTATCGGGCGGGGAAACAGAACTCGGAGCGATCGCGGCGGCCATGAAGGATGCCAATCTGGGTTCGTCCATTGGCATTGTGATTGCGTTAGTGTTTACGATTGCGGGGATTGCCTTCAAAATTGCTGCTGTACCGTTCCATCAATGGACTCCAGACGTTTATGAAGGATCACCCACGCCGGTTGTTGCCTTTCTATCTGTTGGGTCTAAAACCGCAGGATTTGCCTTGGCAATTCGATTGCTGGTCACAGTTTTCCCATTGGTAGACGAGCAATGGACGTTTGTGATGACTGCTCTGGCTATTCTCAGTATGATTCTGGGGAACGTGGTTGCTCTGGCTCAAACCAGTATGAAGCGGCTGTTGGCTTATTCATCGATCGGGCAGGCGGGGTTTATCATGATTGGTCTGGTCATCGGCAGCGATGCGGGCTATTCCAGCATGATTTTCTACTTGCTGGGTTATCTGTTCATGAACCTGGGTGCCTTTAGTTGTGTCATCTTGTTCTCCCTCAGAACTGGAACTGACCAAATCAGCGAGTATTCTGGTCTCTATCAAAAAGATCCGCTGCTCACCTTAGCACTTTCGCTGTGTCTCCTGTCCCTCGGTGGAATTCCGCCCCTTGTTGGGTTCTTTGGGAAGTTGTATATTTTCTGGGCGGGTTGGCAAGCGGGAGCCTATGGCTTGGTGCTTCTAGGTCTTGTTACCAGTGTGATCTCCATCTATTACTACATTCGTGTGGTGAAGATGATGGTCGTGAAGGAGCCGCAGGAAATGTCGGATTCGGTGAAAAATTATCCGTCCACCAGTTTTGATGGCGTGGGAATGCGTCCGTTGCAGGTGGGTTTGATTAGCGCGTTGGTCGCAACTACGATCGCGGGTGTTCTTTCTAATCCATTGTTTACCTTTGCGAATGCTGCGGTTGCAAAAACACCTATGCTTCATGCGGCTAAGAGTAGTAAAGCGATCGCCCAAACGCCTTCGCCGAAACTTGTTAGTAGTATTCCAAGTTCTAATTCATAGCCTTTAGAATTAGTATTTTAAAAAGCCGATCGTTTCTTTGTTGAGACGATCGGCTTTTTGTTTGGAATAATTCAAGCCAGCTAAGATAGGATTGAGATCTTACTGGGAGTGACATCCCAATTCCCTCTCCAAAAAAACAGCCGTGCCTTGTGAGGGAAGACACAGCGGTCATAAACTTGGCCTTTTATCCTAAGCGGCCTGTTTCTGTTGGCGCTTCCGTAAGGAACTTGCACCCAAGGCACTTATCCCCATTAAACCAAAAATAGAACAAGGCTCTGGTACAGCAGTTCTTCGCACTGCGTTACGCACAACGTAATTTTGGGAGTCACCAGAACCGTCAAGGTTAGTCCATTTAATATCGGTGACCAGGTTGTCGGCCAGGATTTTCCAGCTCAACTTATCGTCAATTCCAGTCGGACTCCAGCCTGTGGAACTAAGATCGCAATTATTAGGAAAGCAAAGACTCCTATCGAGGAAGCTTGGTCCATTGGCACTTCCACCACTAGATGACAGGCCAGTGAAAGGCGCAGGAGCCGATCCCACCAACTGAGGATTGATAATGTCCGAGGATGGCTGTGGCGGTGTATATGGCGGTAACCAAGGCTTGTCAAAAAAGGTGATCCAGTTGAGCTTTGTGCCAGGGATTACACTCTCAGTCTGCGTCAGATCGAAGTCGTAGAGGTATTTGCCAGCGCTCTTTTGAACATCATAGAACAGTGTGAACGAGGCCGCTTGTGCCATACTAACTGTTCCCAGCGCAATAAATGCTGCACCCGCAGTAGCCATCGATAACTTTTTCATCATAGTTGAGATAGCCATGATTCCGATTTCTCCAAACAAGTGAAGGTTAATGGTAGAGATACTCAGAAGTGCGATTCGCAACAACTTTTGGATTGGTAGAAACAATCCATCAATACCTGTAGAACTTACTTAGTAGGGCAATCTTGCGCCGCGTTTTTTCTGAGTATTATCACTTGATGTAGCTAACCATGTCCGCATTAATATCGTCAGTAGTTTCTACCAGCCTTCATTAAAAAAACATACTTAAAAACACTGAATAGAATCGGGTAGTGCGTTAAAGAAACGTGGCATTAGTAGAGTAGAGAGAATCTCTGATCTGCCACTCATCCATGCAATGCCCTTTGTGTGATCATCTAAACGCCAAGTGCTACAAGCCCACATCGAAGGTAGTATCTTCTACAATCTCCGTACGCTAATTCACCAATCTAATTTGTTATAAATATTCGACTTCCAATTGCTTCTGTCTCAGCACTGTTTCTTATGAGTAGTTTGTCTCCTGCGTTAGCCGAGTCTAATCAGGTAAATGCTAGATGCTTACTTCAGATAAATGGCAAGACTTATATGGACGATCGCTGTCAGTTCAAAAGCGATGCAGATAGCGATTATTTCTCTCAGGGATTACGGCGATCGGGAGCATGTTGGGCGAATTCCCGTGCTCAAGATGTGTATCAGCCCGGAAAAACGAGCGCTGTGAAATTCTGTGCTTGGGCGCTATGAAGTCTCTTATTCGATCGAAGACCCTCAAACTCTTCCGCCACTGGCTACTCCAGGAAAACCTCGATGGGGAATTGTAGGCCGATCGATTCCTCATCTCAGAACAAACGACCCTCCTCGATCGCCCTCACCATCCCACCGGATCAAACACGATCGTACAATCCCAATCCGAATTCACTCGTTTTACCGATCGTACATACTCTTCCGCCTGATTACGTTTGCGAAATCTCGCCAGAACCGATCGCTGACAATCCGGCAACAATCGAATGACCGACCAAGGAAAT
>JAYUEU010000351.1:0-6002 GCA_043739065.1 Synechococcales cyanobacterium
AATGACACTTTGAGACTGCGACTCCGGCAAAAAATCCATAAACGCTTCATCCACCACCACCAAGCTGTAGTGAGGATTCTCCAAGATTTCCGATCGCAAGGTTTCAGCCGTCGCCCATTGCCCCGTGGGATTGTGGGGATTATTAATTAAGATGCCATTATTTTGCTTCAGTGCTGTGGGCGCATTTAACGATCGCGGCAATCCAGCGGTGGGCAATAAACTCTGGCTAAAATCTTGAAGTGGAACGCGGGTCACTCGGGCACCAAAGGCGGCAAGCGCACGATCGTAATCGGCAAATCCCGGTGTTAGTAAATAGGTCTTTTTGAGTTCGGCAAGTTCACGACAAGCCCAAGTAAGCAATTCAGCCGCGCCGTTTCCAGGAAGGATCCAATGAGGATCAATGGAGTGGTAGGCTGCGATCGCTACTTTCAATGCTGAATAATTTGGATCCGGGTAGGCCGTCAGCGCGTCGGCAGATTGGGTCAAAACGTCGATCGCGCTATCTGGTATTCCCAAAGGATTAATGCTGGCAGAAAAATCAAGCAACGCATTAGGGGAACAGTCGGCAATTTCCGCTGCCCAGCTTAAATTTCCCCCATGCGTCGGTCGTTTCAAAGTCAGTTCTCGGGATAAATCAGGATTGGTGGATGTAGGTTAGAAGGCTACTTAAGCCAATATTTTTTCAGAAAAGTTTATGCTTTGTTAGGCGCAACTTTATCCTTAAAGGCTTTCCCCGCCGAGAAGGCTGGAACCGTCGTTTGAGGAATTACCATTTTTTCATTGGTTTTAGGATTGCGTCCTTCCCGAGCCATACGGACCCGAGGCTCGAAGGAGCCAAAGCCCACAAGGGTTACTTTGTTATCGCTCGAAACGGCTTCCATAATGGATTCAATGGTGGCTGAGATGATGGCATCTGCTTCTTTTTTCGTGATGTTGGCTTTTTCTGCCACTACATCGACTAGTTCGCCTTTATTCATGGGTTGTCTCCTGGGATGACACGGTAAGAATTAGAAGACCCAATTCTATGTCTATTTTTTCCAAACAGAACGCTGAAACACTGATTTTATATAGATTTCTTTGCAAATTTCACCTAAACGATCGGCTGGATCCAAATTTCTAACGGATTAGCTACTATCCTCGTGGTCATTTCTCAGTCATTTATCAGCCATATTGACTAAGTTTCTAGCAAATTCTGCCCAATTATGAAGCTAGAGAACCCGATCGCATTTGGGCCAAAATTTGCCGAAGTTCCATCGGCTCAACGTAATAAGTCTCATTACAAAAATGACAGGTTGCCTCCGCTGTCTCCTGTTGAGAAATCATATCGGCCAAATCGGACTCTCCTAACAATGGAATCGCTGCCGTTACCCGATCGCGAGTACAAGGACAAGAAAAACGCACAGGCTGGACCTCTGGAAAAATATCCAGTCCCAAATCGCCCAGCAGCTCCTCAAAAATAATTGGCAGAGTTTTGCCCGATCGTAGCAAGCTCGAAAACGACTGTAACCCTGAGATTCGGGATTCCAACAAACTGACCAATGCTTCATCAATGGACGCTTTCGGCATAATCTGAATCAGCAATCCACCCGCCGCTTCCACTGATTTTTCCTCCACAAACACGCCCAACATCAACGCAGATGGGGTTTGTTCTGAAGTAGCGAGGTAATAAGTTAAATCTTCGCCGATTTCGCCGGAAATCAGTTCAGTAGTACTGGAATGGGGTTGACCATAGCCAATATCCCGAAGCACATTTAGATAACCAACGTTTCCGATCGCACCGCCCACATCCAGCTTGCCTTGCAGGTTAAGCGGTAGTTCTATGGTGTGATCATCCACATAGCCCCGCACAGTCCCATTCAACCCCGCATCTACATACAACCCTTTCAGGGGTCCATTGCCCTTCACCCTTAACGTCACCCGAGCTTGAGGCTGCTTCATACTAGACGCAAGCAACAATGCTCCAGCCATGCTGCGTCCGAGAGCCGCTGTTGCCACATAGGAAAGGCCGTGGCGTTCCCTCGCTTCCTGGGTAAGCTGAGTCGTAATCACGCCCACCGCCCGAATTCCGTTGTCCGCTGCCGTGGCGCGAATAAGCTGGTCTGCCATAGCTGTTCTTTACCGTTCTTTACACATCTGGTTACATTTTAGGGCGGCTTTCGTCACACAAGCGATTATTTCTACAAGACTGGCTACACTTTGATCGAGTGGGCTCATGATTAAAGCTTTCAATTCACCAATTCACTTTAAAATTAATCAATAGGAAAATTTTCATGCTGGGAACCTTTCAACACAGCCATCTCCGGATTGAAGTCGATGCAGAGTGCGATCGTTTAAAAGCCTGCTTTACGGACCCAAAACTATTAAAAAAATGGCTCACCTTTCAGCGGTTTCCAGCCGATTTGCCTGAGACCTTAGCCGTGGGCAATCAGTTTTTGAGTTTGGCGGGTGGAGCGGTTCCGGTGAGCCATGAAGTGGAGCTACTGGAAGGCAATCGGATCCGATTTACGTTAAGTCAAGGGATTGATGGATTCCATGAATGGGCGTGGGGCGACGGGTGGGTTCAGTCTCGGATTGAAGGCGTGTCTTGGCTACCGATTAATGTGGGACAAAGTTTAAGTTTGCTCTGTCTGAAACACTTTTTAAGCCAACCTACCGAAGCATAGGAAGAGTGGATATCGGATCCGATCGTCCTATCCTATGCTCTAATTCAACGATCGATCGCACAATCTAATCGCGGACTAACTGCGTAACTCGACTTGGAAGCGATCGACCAACACATCCCGAATTTCCTGCTGAATTGGATCCACATCGCTATCGGTCAAGGTCCGATCGATCGTCCGATAGACCATGCGGAATGCGAGGCTGCGTTTACCTTCGGGGACTCCTTTCCCCTTGTATTCATCAAAGAGTTCAACGGAATCGAGCAGTTTCCCACCCGCTCTTCGCATCGCCCGTTCTAGTTCAGCTACAGAGGTTGTGGTTTTGACGAAGAAGGCAAGATCCCGATCGCTGGCGGGATAGGTCGAGAACGGCGCATAAATCGGCACCATGGATCCATCTGCATCAAAGTGCTTGTAGATCAGATCTAAATCAAACTCAAAGGTGATGATGCCATCTGGCAATCCGCGCTCTTGGGCAAACTGTGGATGTAATTGCCCCAAGGTCCCCAATCGTTCCCCTTTGAGCCAGAGTGATGCCGTTCGTCCGGGATGGAGCTTAGTGGTGTCGCGACTATCGGGCTGATATTCGACGGACAACCCTAATTGATCAAAGACGGAATCCAGCACTCCTTTGGCCTCATACCAGCTCAAGGGAGACTCTTTTCCACTTTTTGGCCAACGCCCACGGGATATATCACCGCCCATAATGCCGCCCACGACTTCCGCTTCACCAAATCCTTCTTCGTCTTGGAAGAAAATATGGCCAATGTCGAATCCATTCAACGCACCGTTGCCCTGTTCCCAATTGTACTGAAATGCCTCGATCGCGCCGTCCATCAAGTTAGTCCGCAGTGCGGAATATTCCACCAGTAGTGGATTACTAAGAATGACTTCCCGATCGTTCCCGGATTTATTTAGAGAATAGTGCATGAGTTCGGTCAATCCGGCTCCGCGCAAAGCCGATCGTAGACGACGCAATACGACTTGTTCGAGGGATAACGCTCCCGCTTCTCCTTTTTCAGGCAATGTGTCGCAGAAGTTGTTGAAGCCATACATCCGGGCCACTTCTTCAATTAGATCAATTTCCCGCTCCAAATCCCGATATCGGTAGGCTGGCACCGTAACCGTCCACTCACCATCACCCGTCGAAGTCACCACACAATTAAGCGATCGCAGCGCTTTTTCCACTTCTGCCGCTTCTAGTTCGCCAAGATCATCTTCTCCTCGTTCAACTAAGCCCAAAACTTGCTGGACTCGGGATAATCGTAAATCGATCGATCGGGTCAAGGTTTCGGGCCGATGATCTTCCATCGCTTGAGCCGTCACTTGTCCGCCTGCCAATTCTAAAATAAGCTGCACAGCTCGTTGGTGGGCGAGTTCGAGTTCAGCATGATTCACTCCTCGTTCGTACCGAGCTGACGCTTCCGATCGTATTCCTTGGCTACGGGCGGACCTACGAGTAACGGCAGCATCAAAAATGGCCGCTTCCAACACCAGATTACGGGTTCCATCAAAGACTTCAGTCTCGCTACCGCCCATAACTCCAGCAAGGGCGATCGGATTATTATTGGCAGTGATGTAATGGGTTTGATCGGTGGCCGTCCGAATTTGGCCATCCAAAGTTTTGAGCATTTCGCCTGCATCAGCCAAACGAGTTCCTAACACGATCGGACTAGTGCCCGCCACTTGAGCCAAACGATCGCCATCAAAAGCATGAAGCGGCTGTCCCCATTCCAACATCACATAGTTGGTCACATCCACAATATTGCTGATGGGCCGCACTCCAGCAGATTGCAATCGTCGCTGCAACCACAGAGGGGAATCCGCCACCTGAACGCCATCGATCGCCGTAGCAATGTAGGTCGGACAAGCCAGAGAGTTGGTTAAATCAATTGACAACCGATCGGCCTCTGGAGAAACAACAGGCGTAGTCTCTGGCATTTTCAACGCCACCCCCGTCAACGCTGCAATCTCGCGGGCAATACCAATCATGCTCAAGGCATCCGCACGGTTCGCCGTTGAACTCAAGTCTAAAATCACCTCATCAAGACCCAGCAAAGGTCCAGCATCAAGTCCAGGTTTTAGCGTTGCCGTAGTCTCATCAAAAATATGAATCCCATCCGAATCCTTAGTCAGCCCCACCTCAGACAGCGAACAAATCATTCCATTGGATGGCTCACCGCGTAACTTAGCGGGCCTAATTTTCAGCCCTTCCGCACCACATTTCGGCAAAAAAGATCCGATCGTTGCCACAGCGACAAAGATATCAGCTTTCACATTTGCCGCACCACAGACAATCTGTTGAAGCTCTCCGGTCCCAATATCAACCTTACAGACACTGAGCTTATCCGCATTAGGATGAGGTTCTCGGCTCATCACACGGCCCACCTTAACGCCCTCCGCCCAAGTCCGACGATCCTCTATCTCCTCCACCTCAAACCCCGCCATCGTCAACAGATGGGCTAAGTCTTCGGGAGAGTGGGAAATGTCAACGAATTCTTGAAGCCAAGATAAAGAGATACGCATCGGACCGTTTGCTGTGAAGAGTGTTAGATCCTAAAGATTGTAGCGCCTTCAGGTCTTCACTAGAAGGCCCAACCCAAGCAAGACCTCGTTGCTTTAATGAGCAATTCTGGGAATAACAGACGAGACGAAGTTCTATAGACGTAAGGATGGGAAGCATATAGACTATTCAATTATTCGTCGATTCAGTAAAATTTGAATAAGGCAGCTAATTCCGGAAAGAACGATGAATAATAGAAGAAAGGATCATGCGAGTTTTATACGCACCATCTATTTGTAGGGATTGCATAAATTCTCTATAAAAATGCCTATATCCATAGTGGGATAATGGGAAACCTAAGTTATCACCTCATTTAAGTGGAGTTGAGATAGTAAGTTAAAACTGAGGAGTCGATGACCCGATAATGATAATAAAGAGGTAATTACGAAGTTTAGGTTACGAGGTTCTTTTTTCAATTTCAGTCCGATCGTCGTTGAGCTAAGCGCGGGTAAGGTGCATGAGCTATTGCTTGAGTCCAGGTTGTCCCAATCCAGAAAATTTAATCGATGCTGTAACCTGTCAAGCTTGCGGTTCTCCTCTCCTGTTACGGGGGAGATATAGGGTTCTCCATGCTCTAGGACAGGGGGGCTTTGGCGCTACTTATTTGTCAAGGGATGAAGTGCTGCCCGGTCAACCGAACTGTGTGATTAAACAACTTCGCCCCAACACCACCGCACCGCACATTATGCAAATGGCGCGGGAGCTTTTTGAGCGAGAAGCTGAGACGCTCGGACGGATTGGTAACCACCCTCAAATTCCTCGGTTACTGGATTATTTTG
>JAYUEU010000352.1:0-4927 GCA_043739065.1 Synechococcales cyanobacterium
CTCTGCCGATCGATTCTTTTACTTCAGCCTCAGCCCACCGGAAAAGTTGCGCTGTTGTTCCATGGATTCACCGCCGCACCTTACCAGTTTGGACCGATCGCACAGTTATTATACCAAGCGGGTTATAGCGTCATGGTGCCGTTGATGCCGGGTCACGGTCGCAGTGGAGAATTTTCTGCTAGCAATCCAACTCCTTTGCCGACAGAAGCTCAACCCTATCAAGACTTTGCCTTGGAATGGTTTAAGCAAGCACAGACCATCGACCCCAGCGCCAAAATTACAGTCGGTGGATTGTCCGGTGGGGCATCCTTAGCGGGATGGTTAGGAATTGAAAAGGCGAGTCAGTGCGATCGGGGAATTCTCTATGCACCCTACTTTGGCAATAGTCGGTTTGTATTAGATTTAATCATTAATAAATCTCAGAGCTACCGCACTTGGCTAGGCGAACCGAACCCAGCATATCCCGGCTACAACGGGTTCCAAACACAGGCATTAAAAGCGTTTTTGACGATCGGTGAAGAAGTATTAAAGCGATCAAAAAATGAACCAACTCCACCGATATTTGTTCTCTCAACAGGCTGTGATATTGCCGTTAATAACAATGATCACAAAGAATTCTTTGACAATATCGTTAAGAAGCAACCCTTAAGTTGGTATTACTGCTTCGATCGGGATTTAAATATTCCTCATACCATGTTGTTGAAAGCCGAAGGAAATCAATGGGAAAACGTCTTGAATACCATGACCAAAGCCTATCTCCAAAGCAAAATTACCTGGGCTGAAGTCGAAGAGATCGCCTACCAAATGACTGAAGGAAAAACCTATCCACAAATCATTAAAGAATTAAGATTTGAATCTAAAGTCTCGGCTGATTTACCCGCATTGATCACAATGGTAGACAAAAGAGCGATCGTCGAAGCCCGCAACCCTAGCCTATCAATGGATTAAAAATTATCTCCAGGGACATGGCCTCACCTGTCCCAAATCCAACAAAAATATAATCAATTCACCATTCTCGATTCTTCAATTTACTATTCTCGATCGCCGTGCTTCAGGTAATTGCCACCAGGCCAAATGGGGTAAATCGTGATGTTCTTCGTGATAGCCAAAATGGTAACAACTAATGAATGACCAAAACTCAGAGAACGGCGTACTTGTGGCACGACATTCATTCACATAGCCGCCCTCAGGTTCAGTATGGGGCAAAAAAGTACCAAATAAAAAGAGCTGAAATGAACTCATCACCGAAGGAAACACCCAAAACCACGACAAATTAATTTCAGGAACCTGCAAGAATTGGTGAACTACATGAAATGTCGAAATCAATAGCCCAATACGAATCCAACTCCAATAGTTCTGCATAAAATTCCAATACCAAGCAAAGAAATTCTTGCGCTTACCATTGTGGAAGTCAGGATCGCCTTCTCGTCCCGGAATATCATGGTGAAGATTGTGCATTGAGCGCATTTTGCCAAAGGGAAACATGGCATAAACAAACAATACAAAATGCCCGATCGCATCATTGATTTTTGGATTATTCGGCGCGATCGATCCATGCATCGCATCATGAGCCGTCACAAACAACCCCGTATACAAAAACATTTGCCAGGTAAAGCCAACCAATTTAACCCAACCGGGCAACTGAGCCAAATCTAATTGAAACAGCAAAAAAGTACTACTCGCCCAAATTCCAATCAGGGTCAACGCCACAACAACACCGGGCTTTTGTATCTGGAGCTTAACCATCTCAATCCTCAATACGCTTGGGCGCAGCAATAATCCTTTATGTATCTTAACATTTCTAAATCGCAATAGAATAATCAACGGTAAAATAGAAGTACATTTTATTTTTTATTTTTACAGTGACATTCTGATGACCTACGCGATCGACTTTGGCACGAGTAATACTGTGGTGGCGCGGTGGAATGTAGCGACGGGGGAAGCCGAAACGCTGACTATTCCGACACTTTCTCAAAAAATCGCCCAAAATCCACCCTTAATTCCTAGCTTGCTCTATGTCGAAGATGGGGAAACGGGGAAAACTGTTGTCGGTCAAGCCGTGCGCGATCGGGCGTTGGATGCAGCGACAAATGCGAGATTTTTCCGGAACTTTAAGCGTGGTATTGGGACAGCAGTTCAGGGATTTCAGCCGGAATTAGATGGAATCACGATCGAGCCTGAGCAAATCGGCAGTTGGTATTTGGAACAGGTGATCACCCAGGTAAAACAAGCTGATCCAGGGATTTTAGATTCGGTTGTGTTTACCGTTCCGGTCGATAGTTTTGAGGCATATCGGCTGTGGTTAGGACGAGTGTGTCAGACCATTGGCATCAATCAAGTGCGATTGCTCGATGAACCCACGGCGGCGGCGCTGGGCTATGGATTGGTGAATCAGGAATTATTGTTGGTGATTGATTTTGGTGGGGGAACCCTGGATTTGTCTTTAGTCCGGTCGGAGGTGAAAGAGAATTCACAAATCAAACCCAGTGGATTCATTTTAAAATGGGGTCAGAAAGACTTTGCTCAGCAGTCTGGCCAGAAACTCAAAATTGCTAATGTGATTGCAAAAGCAGGTCAAAATCTCGGCGGCGCAGATCTCGACAATTGGCTAATGGACTACTTTAAAGAGACTCAGGGCTTGGCGATGAATGCAATTTCAATGCGATTAGTAGAACGTTTGAAAATCAATCTATCATTGCAATCCCAAGCTCAAGAAGCCTTCTTTGATGATGAAAGTTTTGAAACCTATGAATTGAATTTAACCCGCGATCGGTTCGAACAAATCTTACAAGAACGACAATTTTTCGATCGGCTTGATACATCAATGAACCAAGTCATTCAACAAGCCAAACGGCAGGGCATTGAATTGACCGATATTGGAGCCGTGTTGATGGTCGGCGGCACATCACAGATTCCAGCAATGCAGACTTGGATTACCAAATATTTTGATGCATCAAAGATCCGATCGGATAAACCCTTTGAAGCGATCGCCCATGGTGCATTGCAATTAGATCAAGGGGTTGAAGTCAAAGACTATCTTTATCATGGCTATGGTATTCGCTATTGGGATCGCCGATTGAATGCCCACAACTGGCATCCGATCATCAAAACAGGTCAGCCATACCCCATGGAAAAACCCGTAGAACTGACTCTCAGTGCCTCTGTTAGCAATCAGCCTAGCATTGAACTAATCATTGGTGAACTTGCCAGTAATAATAATCAAACTGAGGTCTATTTTGACGGCGATCGGTTAATTACTCGTAATCTTGCTACCAATCAACTCAATGTTCAAACGTTGAATGATAAAGATGGATCTCGTAGCATTGCAGAACTTGACCCACTCGGTGAACCCGGACGCGATCGAATTAAGGTTAAGTTTCAGGTCGATAAGAAGCGATTTCTACGCATTACTGTAGATGACTTATTGACTTCAAGAACTATTGTTATGGATGAACCTGTTGTTGAACTATCTTAAATTCAGCATCAAATTGAGTAATCCGATCGCAGTGTCTAAGTCGAAGGGGAGTGATAATGAATATCGGATCCAAGTTGTGGACTATCAGGTTTTCTATAAAATAAATGATACTCGGTATGAAATAGATGATACAAAGAACATGATGATTATTCTATTTCACTTTCGTCATAGGCGAGAAGTCTATCGAATGTGAATATAAATACTCAAAGTTATTCTGATTAGCCTCTATGCAAACTTCAATTCCTTACGCTGAACTGCTATTGAAAATCAATCCCGGCGATATTATTGTGTTTTCTGGCGCAGATCTGCCGTCCAATGTTGTCAAAATTGCGACCAAATCAGATTACGTACATGTCGCAATAGTATTGTCCGTCGAAGATAATCGCGACGATGGTAATTGTATTTTGCTCGCTGAATCCCATATCGACACCAGCCTTGCCAGCATCGGCACCAGAGAATGTCGTAAAGGCGTACAAATACAATGGCTTGAAAAACGGTTGCAAACCTGCAAAGATCCGGTGCGTTGGTCAAAGCTGAACCCCGAACTCAACCCCGCCGAAACCGTTAAGCTCCAGGGCTGGCTCTGGGAAATTGAGCAATCAAAAGTCGGCTATGACTACCTTCAAGCAATCGGATCTGGAATCGGAATTTTTGGCACTACCGACTTCTCCACCTTATTTTGCTCAGAACTCGTCACCCGCGCCTTACAGATTGTGGGCCGAGTCTTTCCCCACATCAACCCCTCCGCCACAACTCCTGCTCAAGTCGTGGCGCTTCCTTGTCTTAGTGCGCCGATCGAAATCCAGTACAAACCAGTAAAATTCAGTACAAAGTAACCGATCGGAAACTAAGCGATGGCTGCAAACAAATCAGCCATACTCTTCTCCTCTGCATCAGCCGAAGCCACAATCTCCAAAATCTTATTCTTAGCCTTCACATCAAAACAAGACTCAACACATACCTGTGCCACCTTCTGCCGAGGAATACTGCCATCAAATAAGGAATCCACACCCTTCATGACAATCCGATCGTCATTATCATCATTTTTTAATCCCCCCGGACGAACAATCGTGTAGGTCAAACCACTGCGCTGAAGATATTCTTCCGCCCACTTTTTCCAAACTAGAATTCCCCAAAACAAATTCAACGGATGGAGTAACTTCGACACACACAGCGATGTGACCAAAATAAATTGCTCAATACCCTCAGCCTTCGCCGCATTTACCAAATTTTTAGTCCCCTCAAAGTCCACTAGGTAGGGCTGCGTCGGGTCAAGGCTAGGTTTAGCGCCCGTCGCACAAAACACCACCGTACAGCCCTTCAGCGCGTCCTTCAGGGTTTGAGCTTGCAACACATTTCCCGTCACCAGCTCAATACCTTCTGGCAAAATCTCCTGAGCTTTCACCTCATCCCGCACAAAAGCTCTCACTTCAATGCCATGATCGACGAGTT
>JAYUEU010000353.1:0-7615 GCA_043739065.1 Synechococcales cyanobacterium
TTTCAAAGCAAGGCGTTTTGCTTGAATGCGAATATCTGCGGTTTCAGGAGTTGGGACAATTTTCAATGGAAAATATCGCTGCCATTCCACAACTGCTGCTGTGATCTGTGCTTTCCAACGATCGCTTCCCGATGCATCGATCGCCACTGTCACGGGAAACTGCGACCAAATCAAATAGCCCACACCCTTTCGCTCAATTGCATCAAAATAATCCCCCGGTTCAACGTCCGGATTCAACCGCTGCACCGCCTGAGTCAATATCGCCGGAATAGGATGGACCTGCTCAGGTGGCAACGACTGCGCCCAGCCCGTTTGTAAGGTTAAGACCAATGCACAAACAAAAGCGATCGTCATTCCCAACAATCGTCCGATTAGGCGGCGGACTTGAATGATCGATCGAGGCATATAACCAGCCATCAAATTGGTCACTTTGCCATTTTGCTCAGCACGATCGTCAGCGCCATGAATATCGCAAACAATGTCCAAGTCACTCGATTCAGCGTCACTTCCGCACTTTTCGCACTCGTGAATAACTGAGTCTGGCCGCCCAAACCGATGCCATCACCCTTTGGACTATGCAACAGAACTAATACCGTCAACCCGCCGGCTGTAATCATCCAAATCGCCTTCAAGACTGACGTAATATCCACAACCAATGCTCCAAAATTATTTTCTAAATCTGCGTTCTAAGACTATAGCCGATCGCCCGATCGGTAGCACAAGTTACCATGCTACCGTCATCGTCTCTCTTATCGCCATCAAGTCCGCCTCATCAAGCCCCCAATCGCACCGGAGTTCGATTCAACTTCACATCAAAATCAGCGGTCTGAATCATACTGCGTCCTGTCATTTCTTCAGGCTGTGGAATATTCAGAATATCCAAAATAGTCGGCGCAATATCCGACAACCGACCGTCATCGCGCAATGTAATGTCAGTGCCGTGACCGGGAATCTTGACCCCTTCGCCTTCCATCAAAATAAAAGGCACAAGATTAGTCGTATGGGCGGTCCAAGGATTGCCATTTTCATCCCACATTTGCTCGGCATTGCCATGGTCTGCGGTAATTAATGCGGTTCCCCCCGATCGCCCGATCGCATCCACCAGCCGTCCGAGGCAACCATCAACCACCTCCAGCGCCTGAATCGTGGGATCCATAAATCCGGTGTGCCCCAACATATCGGGGTTCGCGTAATTGACAACGATCAACGAGTATTTCCCGGTCCGAATCGCCTTGATTACGCCATCAGTTACCGCCTTAGCCGACATCGCAGGTTCAAGGTCGTAGGTCATCACCATGGGACTATTGACCATCTCACGATCTTCGCCGGGAAACGGTGTTTCTAGTCCGCCATTAAAGAAATACGTTACATGAGCATACTTTTCAGTTTCCGCTGTTCGGAATTGTTTCAGTCCTTGTTTTGAAATTACTTCCCCCAGAATATTTTCCATGCTGATGGGTTCATAAGCGATCAGCACATTGAGTCTGGGATCGTATTGAGTCAATGTGGCAAAGGTTAACGACGTGATCAATGTCCGATCGAACCCCATAAAGTTTGGATCTACAAAGGCTTGGGTCAATTGACGAGCGCGATCGGGCCTAAAATTAAAGAAAATAACACCATCGCCCGCCTCAATAGCACCAGATTCCAATCGGGTTGGCGGAATGAACTCGTCATGCTTACCGTCAGCATAAAAAGCTTGCAACGTACTGACGGCTCCCTGTCCTGTCCCCGCTGTTCCATCCGTCATAACATCGTAGGCCAGCTTGACCCGATCCCAGCGATTATCCCGGTCCATGGCAAAATAACGCCCACTCACCGTCACAATCCGGCCAATGCCAATGCGATCGATCGTCGCTTGCAGTTTTGTCAGCGCATCGATTCCTTCAGAGGGGAAGGTGTCTCTTCCATCGGTAATGGCGTGAATGCAAACATCCTCAAGCCCTTGCTCTTTAGCCAGTTTCAGCAAGCCCGAAATGTGGCTGAGATGGGAATGAACGCCGCCTTCCGAACATAGACCGACTAAATGTAATTTACCGCCGTTAGCCTTTGCGCTTTGACAGGTTTTCACCAATGCCGCATTTCGCCCGATCGCCCCAGTTTCGACCGCATCCGTGATTCGGACTAATTCCTGAGGCACCACCCGCCCCGCGCCAAGATTTAAATGTCCCACTTCCGAATTTCCCATCTGCCCGTCCGGCAGACCAACATCTTTTCCAGAGGTGCGAATTAGGGTACGTGGATACGCAGCCCAAAGACTATCCATGATTGGGGTTTTGGCTGCCGAGACTGCATTACCATCGCTTGAATCTCGGTAGCCCCATCCATCTAGAATAACCAACACCACAGGGGAAACAGACACCTGCGTCATACGTTAAAGCCTTTACTTACAGTACTATTCGGAGAAATCATAGCATCTGCCTATCCCCACTATCGCGGTGTCACATTAGAAATCGCTTCCTATTCTTAACAAAACTTAACAAAGTATTGATTCGATGCCTACAAAGTTCTGCTAGAACACGGTCTGGTGCATCATTAAATCGTGAGGTGAATCTATTTCAAACCTTACGAATTTCAATCTCCTCCTACTTTCTCTTACTATTTTAAAGAACGGTTAACGGTTATCCACGAATGACGGTTTCAAGGACAGTTTGTTTGGGCTTTTTGGCTGTGATTTTGGTGGGGGCTGTCGGGCTGACGCAGCCGATTTCGATCGCAGCCGGAACGGAATACGATTTGCCACGTCTGTTCCACATTGCCCTATTTAGCTCCACGTCTGCGGTTTGTGTGACGGGGTTGTCTGTGGTTGATGTGGGGAAGCACTTTACGGTGTTTGGGCAAGTGATTTTGATGCTGTTGGCCCAAATTGGCGGACTTGGGTATATGACGGCGACGACGGTGTTGCTGTTGGTTTTGAGGCGGCGATTGAACCTGCGCGATAAGATTGCCATTCAGCAGTCCTTGGATGCGACGGGGTTGTCGGGATTGCCAGCATTGGTCAAGTCTATTATTGCGACGACGCTGGTGTTTGAGGTGTTGGGGGCGTTGATTATGTTTCCGACCTTTGCGGATGCGTCGATGTTGCCAAAGGATGCTAATTTGCTGCCAACGTTCATTCAACAAGGTCCATTTACGCCGTTAAAAGCCTTGTGGCTTTCGATTTTTTATAGTGTGAGTGCATTTAACAATGCTGGGTTTGGATTGTTTTCTGACAATGTGATGAGTTATGTGAAGAGTACGCCCATTAGTTTGACGATCGCATTCTTGATCATAGTGGGTGGCATTGGCTACCAGTTTATTATGGAGGCATTCTTAGCTTTTCGATCGCGTGTTGGAGGCAGTCAACACCGCCGAATGTTTTCGCTGAATTTCAAACTAGTTCTTAGTACGACATTGTTTCTGTTGATTGCTGGAACGATCGGGTTTTTGATGACCGAATCGAGTAATCCAGCAACCCTCGGACCACTTGGACCCGGCGATCGGGTATTGGCTGCGTTCTTTCAGTCGGTGACACCCCGTACAGCGGGATTTAATACGATTGATATTGGTAAAATGAGTTTGACAGGATTGGTGATTACGATCGCATTAATGTTCATCGGTGCGAGTCCTGGTGGGACAGGTGGTGGCATTAAGACGACTACGTTTAGCGTGCTAGCAAGCTGTACGGCGACGGTGTTGCGTGGGAAGGAAGATGTATTGTGTTTTCAACGGCAAATTCCGATCGCATTGATTTTAAAGGCGGTGGCGGTGGTGGTAGGGTCGGCGCTGACGGTGATTGTTTCAACTATTTGTTTGACCCTGACGGATCCCACGCAAAATTTCTTGGGGGTCTTCTATGAATCGGTTTCAGCATTTGGGACGGTTGGGTTGTCGGTGATTGGTACAGCCAATCTTAGTGTGCCGGGACAAATGGTTTTAATTCTGACTATGTATATTGGTCGGGTTGGCGTGTTGTTGTTAATGGGTACATTACTCGGCGATCCGAATCCGACATTTGTGAAATATCCAGAGGAGAATTTGTTGGTAGGATAGTTATTTGGTGAGTTTGATCTAGAACAGTTGGGTCTAGATTCAGTTGGGTTTAGAACTATTGATTTTTAAGTGATTACATCATGGATTTATCGTCATTCAGGTTTTTTTCATCATTGCGATCCGATCGCAATCGCCATAGCTTTGCAGTGATTGGTTTGGGACGGTTTGGACGAGCGGTTTGTTCGGCTTTGACTAAACAAGGGTATGACGTGTTGGCGGTGGATTCTGATGAGTCTAAGGTATCGCAGGCATTGCTCGATCGGGTGGTAGCCCATGCGATCGTAGTAGATTCGACTCAAGTTGCGGCGTTGAAAGAGGCGGGAATTTTAGAACAAGAAACGGTGATTGTTGCCATTGGGAACTTCATTCAAGCGAGCATTATCACTACTTTGAATGTCAAAGAAGGCGGTGTGCGCAATGTGGTGGCGAAGGCATCGTCGGAGGTTCATGAGACATTGCTGCATAAGGTGGGCGCGGATCATGTTGTATTTCCCGAACATGAGGCGGGTTTTAATTTGGCGTTGTCATTAACGAAACCTGGAATCTTAGATCGATTAGATCTGGATGCAAACCATAGTATTGTTGAAATTATGGTGCCGGAGCAGTTTCATGGGAAAACTATTGCTGAATTACAATTACGATCGCGCTATGGTTTAAATATGTTGGCCTATAGTCGAGATGGTAAGTTTAATGTTAATCCTGATCCTAATACTTCGCTAACAAAAGGCAATGCGATCGTGGTGATTGGGACTAATAATGACATCGATCGACTGCCAATTTAAGGAGCAATTAGTTTAGATCTTTACCTATTTTAATTTCCATGCAACCCCGTCAATTCCAAATAGCTGAACAACGATCGTTGCTTTTTCTCGTTCCTGGAACAACGGGGCAGTTTTTTTGTGGGGGATTGTTTGCTGAGTTAAAAGCGATGAAGTTGGCACAGCAAGTGGCTCAAGCGGAGGTTGTGACCTATCGGCAGCGGGAAGAGAATACCTTGTTTCTACCAGATTTATTACGCGAGGGAGTACGCTACGATCGGATTTTTGTGGTGAGTTGGGGGTTTGATGTTCCAAAGTTGATTGGGCAATTGAAGGGACATCATGTGGTTTATCATGCGCACAGTGCGGGATACGGATTTCGGTTGCCGCCTAATGTCCCGATTTTGACGGTTAGCCGAAATACTATGGGATATTGGGGACAATATGCACCTCATTCTCTGATTTACTATTTACCGAATCAGATTTCAGATGAATTTTCAAATCGTCATTTATCTCGGGATATTGATGTCTTAGTGCAAACTCGAAAAAGTTCAGATTATGTGTTGAGTTCTCTTATTCCTGCCTTAAAAAAACAATGCAATGTGGAATTAATTTCTGGATTTGTTTCAGATTTGGGTGAATTGTTTAACCGATCGCGAGTTTACCTTTATGATTCTGCTGAATATTGGGCACAACACCGAATTAGTGAAGGCTTTGGGTTGCCGCCCATGGAAGCAATGGCCTCCGGGTGTCATGTTTTTTCTAGTGTTAATCATGCACTCTCAGACTATTTAGATCCGGGATTTAATGCGCATAAAATTGCAAATTACAGCACTGGCTATGATGTTCAACGCATTATGGCTATAGTGAATTCCTCTATTCCTTTTGAATTATCTAATGATTTTCTAGAGGAATACCGATCGGACAATATTGTGATGCGGTGGACTTTGATTTTGAAGGAATTGAATGAGTTTTTTGATTATGCAGAAAAAAATGTGAGCGATTTAGTTGGAATTAGTGAATTTAGATTAAATCAATTACGTATGCGATCGTTTTTGCGGAAGATTAGTCAAAAAATAAACCAAAGGATTAAACCAAAAAAATAAACAGCAGAATTATTTGGTTGAACGATTTGAACGATGAAACGTTAATAATTGCACGTTAACGATCGGACAAATGCTCAGATAAATAATCGGCTGTCGATTCCACCAAGGCAATTGTACTTTCGTAATCCATTCGCGTTGGACCTAAAATGCTGACGCTGCCGACTGGAACTGAATCGCGGCTGTAATTCGATGAAATTAAGGTGCAGGCTTGAATGGGTTCTAAGGGATTTTCAGACCCAATTCGCACCGTCACACGCCGATCGCCCTGTTCAAAAATTAAAGGAATTAACTGCTGTTGATCTTCTTCTAGCAAATGCAAAATAGTTTGTAAATGCTGTAATTCTCCGAATTCCGGTTGACGCAGCACATCAGCCACGCCACTCATCATCATTTGAGTGGGCATCACCGATTGAGTAAACCGCCGATCGAGTTCTTGAAACATTGACTGAACCAATTGACCGTAGGATTCAAATTCTAATCCCAATTCACCCCAATCCAGTTGCTGAAGCTCCGACAACGATCGGTTTTTCAATTTGTCATTCAGAAAATTCGACACAATCTGTAATTCACGTTCTAATAAATCCAAATCCAAATCTTCATTGCTTTTCAAAGGAACCATCACCGATTCAGTCTCATAACTCGCCATCACTACGACCATCATGATCCGCGTATGATCCACTCGCACTAATTGTAAATGTTTGATTTCCGTGATGCGATTCAATGGCAATGTAATCAGTGTGATGTAGCCGCTTAATGTCGCTAGGATTTGAGCCGCACCTTTGAATACCGCTTCCATACTCCAATTATGACCCTGAAGCCGATCGTTCAAAATCTGATCTACGGATTTGGGATGGGATGGAAGGGGCTGAAGCAATCGATCGACATAAATGCGATAGCCAGAATCTGAGGGTATGCGTCCCGCTGAGATATGGGGCTGGTAGAGTAAGCCTGCTTTTTCTAAAAACCCCATGGCATTCCGAACCGTTGCAGAACTCGCCTGCAAAGAATACTCCTTAACCAAGACTTCAGAACCAACAGGTTCGGCGGTGGCGACATAGTGGCGAACTGTGGCCCACAGCACTTTTTGCTGACGTGCATTGAGGGAAATAGGGTTCGTCATCGGGTTAAGGTTTGGCTAAATCTCAGCTTTCTAATACGATAACAGATCCTAACCAGTGAACGATCGGTTGACCATACATTACTATCAAAACTATCAAAATAGATGCTCTCAAAAAGCCCATCAGCAGCGTTCTACAAAGCCTAAATTAGTATTGTGGAATCCGACTATCAACTTGAATGGAATAGGCATCAATCCCACCGGAGATATTTTTGACATTTGTAAAGCCTTGTCCCATTAGCCACTGACACATTTGGGCCGATCGCATTCCATGATGACATAGCACTAATGTTTCGAGTTCTGGATCTAAATGACTATGAATGTTGCTTGACCAAGATTCGGATGCGCTGAGGGGTAGATGTTTAAATCCTGGAAGCGACGCGATCGAGAGTTCTTGTAGTTCCCGCACATCCACCAGTTGAATGGATTCATGAATGGATTCACCCAATGCCATTTTTTCGGCGAGTTGCTGAACGGTAATCTGCGGTAAGCTAAGCATAATGCTAAATTTCAATTGATAGATTTGATCTCAATTTAGCCTAACATTGAACGATCGGCTATCTTCAGAATTAGGTTCAATATTAAGCTGTTGCAAAAATTCT
>JAYUEU010000354.1:0-4573 GCA_043739065.1 Synechococcales cyanobacterium
CTGACGACTAATGGAAAAGATCCTAATGAATTTGATGATTTGGAATACCGATCGGTTTTTGTAGTGGGGGATGCAGATCAATCTATTTACTCATTCCGAAGCGCTGATTTTACTATTCTAATGGGCTTTCAAGATGACTTTGGTTATGGATTAGAAGATTCTGAAACGCAGTCTATGGTTAAGCTTGAAGAAAATTATCGATCGACGGCTAATATCTTTCAAATGGCTAATGCGTTAATTGAACACAACACTGAACGCATTGATAAAGTATTAAAACCGACCAGAGGTCAAGGCGAACCGATTCGGCTCCATCGTTGTGAAGATGAGATTGACGAAGCCGAATTTGTCAGACAACGAATTGAATCCCTTGAACGCAAAAATCCAGAACTCGATTTCGGCAAATTTGCGATTCTCTACCGGACCAATGCTCAGTCTCGTGCTTTGGAAGAATCCTTAGTGCGGGCGGGTGTTCCCTATCGTGTGATTGGTGGTTTGCGGTTTTACGATCGTAAAGAAATCAAAGATGTGGTCGCCTATTTACGTGCAGTCGCCAACCCGTCGGATTCTGTCAGTCTATTGCGCGTTATCAATACTCCAAAGCGGGGTGTCGGCAAAGCTACGATCGATTCTCTCGTGCGCGCTGCCGCTGAACTTCAGGTGCCCTTGTGGGAAATTCTCAAGGACGAAACCTCTGTGCGAACCCTGGCTGGCCGATCGTCTAAAGGGGTCTTAGCATTTGCTGATATGATTCGTAATGCTCAGGCTCAACGGGATACAGTGTCGGCCTCGACGTTAGTTCAAGATATTCTTGAGACTTCGGGATATTTGTCTGAACTAAAATCGCAGGACACTGATGAAGCGCAAGATCGGTTGCAAAACGTTAAGGAGCTTTATAATGCTGTATTGCAATTTGAAGAAGACAGTGATGAAGATAAGTCATTGACTGGTTTTTTGGCGAGTGCTGCGTTGTCATCTGATCTTGATTCTACAAATGAGGAAGATAAAAAAGTCTCTTTAATGACGCTTCATGCTTCAAAAGGATTAGAATTTCCCGTTGTATTCCTAGTGGGATTAGAGCAAGGATTGTTCCCGAGTTACCGATCGTTGGATGACCCAGCCGCGATCGAAGAAGAACGTCGGTTGTGTTATGTCGGCATCACCCGTGCCCAGGAATTATTGTTTATTACCCACGCCCGCGCTCGTCGTCTTTATGGCAACCGAGAACCCGCGACGCCCTCACTATTTCTCGCTGAACTTCCAACCGATTTAATGGAAACCAATAGTCCACCACCAGCAAAATGGGCCAGAAGTCTGGGGAAAGCGACCGAAGCTCAGGCTATCCGCGAACCTAAACCCAAATTCCAACCCCGAGATAATGCGCCTCAGGACTGGCTGGTGGCTGATAAGGTTGTGCATGAAGCCTTCGGTACGGGGACTGTTACCCATGTGTTTGCATCATCGGGTAAGTTGCATTTGGGCATCAAGTTTCCCGAAAGTGGTCATAAAATCCTCGATCCGAGAATGGCTCCGATGCGTAAGGTGATCTAGATTAAGTTAGGAATAGGGATTGAATACGATCGATCGAAATTTTGCAAATATTACATCTGTTCTATGAGGTTTCAGATGATATGGACAGGATTACTCACATTCGGTTACAGCGCAAAAATTAGCCTACTTTTTAGTTTGTCAGTTGGTGCTGTTGTAAGATTCTATGTCTGGTTAGTTCATGTGTGTTCCTCGATTTGGCTCTAGGACGGTGGTCATATCACATTATTAGAAAATCTTAAACGTAGTCATACATCTACCCAATAGAAAATCCTGTGAACTCAATTACTTCGATCGGATGAAATGCCAATACAATATTTTCCTTAGAAATTCCAGCCTCTAGTAAATTGATCGCAATAATTTTGCTTTGATGTTGCAAATCAAATTGCGATCTAGCCTGATTTTATAAATCTCATCGCCGCGTCGAGCAAACTCTTCTTTGCCCTAGCTTGGTTGTCGAACTGTCATTACCTTGACCTCGTTGCAACGTTATTCTTACATTGTAGCCTCAGCAGTCATCCACCTCAGAATAGAGTGTTGGCCTGATTGTGAAACATCTTTCAGAAATTTTGGGAATTCGCTTGCACGATACCTGCCTTTTTTGACTTGTTTCACAAACTGTTCATGAAGGCGACAAATTCCAATATCTCTCACATGAAGAGTCTTATCTTCCAAGGTGTAGTGCCTTGCTTTTTTGAGACAGCGAATGAATGAATGTGACAAGGAACACTTCACATCTAATTTGTACATATGCAAAAGAAAACGTGTCTCTTCACCAGTTTTCGGTCCTGCATACTCATCAATATTCACTTTTGCCACTCTTCTACGTGGAATGGCATAACTCATTAAATTACGAATTAACAACTCTGAAGCTTCGTCATTGAAGTAAAGATTCTCATTGGCACTGATACATTGAAGTAGGTTCAAAGCCCTTACATCAGCTACATTAGTAACATCAATCACCGAATCATTTTTATTCCCAACTTTATAAACATCACGATCAAAAAGAATTAGCAAATGTCTTGAGGAAATAGGAAGAAATATCTCAAGTCCCTTACAAGCTAGTCCAGTATTGCTTCCATACTTCTTCCGTAGTTCAAGGAATTGATTATAAAGTACCACCGGATGGTCTGATGTTATGAAAGGCTCTTGGGTTTTGTTAACGACAACCTTTAAGCTAAGATCGAGCGTAAGCGGTAAAGACCGAGCTGCACTACCTAGTGCAACCTTAATAGGGTTTGTCATAGCAAATCTGACTTTGTCCATACCTGGTAGCACTGGTGATTCTTTAGAAATAACAGATTTTACAAGTTTATCGGCAAATTCATTCAGTTGCTCAAACCGATATGGAGTTCTCTCACTGAGAGAAATAATAAAAGTCAAAAGTGTGCTGTAGTCCTGTGAGCCTTTGGAAGGAACCGAGTTGTTAGTCAGTAAATTGTAAATTATTTTCGCAGCCGCACCTTCCAAGATACCAAGAGCATTTTCAATTTTAAGATCGCGTCCATAGAAATAATTTTTGTACGCTTGGTCTTTCAGATTTCCACTTGAAATGAATTTAGAAGAAGCAATATTAAAGATTCTTATTGCTGTTTGCGAGTCTTTAAGGGAAAAGCTTTTCAGATAAAAGCGTGGTACGTAATGCTGTTTCTTTTTATGTGCCATGTAGTGCTTTAGGGAGACTGGAATTCTCCGGTAAATACCCTGAATATATATTTTCAAAAGCTCTCAACGATCGGCATTAGGGACACAGCACACCATATCTCAGCACGCCATGTCCCCACGCAACTAAGCGATCGCCGCCAAAATATCAGACGCGTGAGTTTCAGTATTCACCGTCTCATACACTTGCGCAATCTTGCCGGATTCAATCACGTATGTCACCCGTTTTGCATACTTCACCCCATTACGATCGCCCGCAACATCATAAGCCGTCACGATCGCGCCATCGACGTCAGCCAACAATGGAAACGGCAAGGTGAATTTAGCTGTAAACGCTTGGTGTGAGGCTTCATCGTCCATGCTCACGCCGAAGACCGTAATGCCCTTGCTGGTGTATTGCGTATAATTGTCCCGAAAACTACAGGCTTCCTTAGTACAACCTGGCGTATCGTCCTTCGGATAAAAGTAGAGCACAACAGTTTTGTCCGCGTAGTCGGCAAGCTTGACGGTATTGCCCTGAGTGTCTTTTACGATGAAATCAGGAGCCACTGCACCAATGGATAAAGCCATAAAAAATTAGTACTCAACGTGAAAAGGTGGTCTCATTTATTATACCGTGACCACAGAATCCTCTTCGCCGATCCCAGGCTCGGACAATCCTGTATTCTGGGGACAGAATCAGTTCTTGCCATTATTAATACTTCCCCATGATTCAAATGCCACCCATTCTCCAGCGCTTTCAATCCCAAATCAGCGCGATCGTCGTTTTAGTCATTTTGTTATTACAAATTTGTCTACCCGCGAACGCCACGAATATTTACGATGTTCCTGACTTTGAAGAAAATGCCCACGTCGTAGACCAAGCCGAAGTCCTGAGCCGAGCCACTGAAGGAAACATCAATTCAACGTTTCGTAAAATCGAGACCGATAATGGCGAAGAAATTTACATTGTTACGGTCCGTCGGCTGGACTACGACGTAACGATCGAAAAATTTACCCAAGACCTATTTGTTCGTTGGTTCCCCACCAAGGACGATCAAAATAAGGTGACGCTGCTGGCAATAGATGTCCAAACGGATAATACCGCGATCGTAACGGGCGAAGGTGCCAAAGCGATCATGCCCGATGCTATTGCCCAAAGTATCGCCAAAGAAACCGTACTAGTGCCGTTGAAATATGGTAATCGTTACAACCAAGCCTTTACCGATGCCACCGATCGGCTAGCCTTAGTGTTATCGGGTCAAGCGGATCCGGGGCCGCCTGTGGTCAAAGACACTACCAATGTCGAAGGTAATTTTGCTAGCCGTGAAGAAACCAAAGAAGGCGGCGGATTCACTTGGGTCATTGTGCTATTGGTCTTATCCAC
>JAYUEU010000355.1:0-8842 GCA_043739065.1 Synechococcales cyanobacterium
AACCGGAACGCCATCCACCGATCGCCAACCCGCCATCACATCCACAACACACCGCGATCGCAACCGCCCCACCAACTCTTCAAGAAACTGCATTGCCGACTCAACCGAAAAAATCAACATAGTCATAAAATTTTGTCATAGTACGTTATGTGTGCTGTCAAGCAAAAGCGCATAAACTAGAGAATCGCTTCAACTCTCAATTCACCATTCCTACTCCCCCCATTCTCCCATGCCAGCCGATCGCCCTTACCAAAGTCATCTTCTGAGTTTTCTAAATCGTCAACTCCAGACTGCCAAAGACAAAACAGGCATAATCTGGCGTACGGTGAAACTTTCTGTTTCTACAGCACTAGCGATCGGTGTTCAAGCCGTCATGTATCCGATTTACGCGGTGATTAAAGCAACTGAACTCGTAGGAAAACAAATTCAAGCCTCCTCAGATAACATCACCAGATGGTTACGATCGGGTAAATCTAATCCCACCCGCAATCTGGTTCACCTTACTAGTGACGCACCCCTCATCAGCGTCTTAACTGCCCTAACCCAACGCCAAATCGCTGAAACCACCGTAGGAACAGCCGATGCCCTCACCGTCGCCCTCGCCTCTGGTCTGACCATTCAAGGCATAGCGTCGAGGTTGAGCGATCGTCGTGTTGCTTTAGTCACAAGTGATCAACAGGTTTTAGATCTTCTGTCCGACTCCCAAGAAGCTCAGCTTCAACATCGCATCCGTTACGAGATTGCTATGTATCTACGCTGGATCCGATCGCGGACATTACAACCATCCTCGTTAGAACTATCCACAACCGACGATCGTACGTCTTGGATTTCCAGCATTTGGACTCGATTTTTTTGGATTCAGCGCGTTTGGGGCAATTCAAAACAAGACATTAAACTTTCTCCCCCCCCCCAACTCAAACTTTCTCCCATCACCGTTCCAACTCTCTGGACCACTGCGTCATCATCCCTCGGCTTCTTTTCACTCCCCAACCTACAAGAATTACCCAACTTACAAGAGCTGCCGAGCATAATTCAAGCAGCCTTACACTATTTTTTCGGACCTTCGCGCAAATACTACGTTCGCGGCGAAAATCAAGCGCTCTTGAGCGATGAGTCATGGTTCAATTTTGAAATGCTCTGGGGCACTCCCACGATCGCAGTCTTCCAACCCCCCAAGCTCCAAGTCCTAAAACTCCAAGCGCCAAATTCCGATCGCAAAATATCATCGCCAACACCCCTCATAACCCTAATCAGCGGCACCACCTCAATTTCAACAAATCGACTGGTCAAACCCCGCATAATTAGTCGATCGCCCGCACCGATCGCGTTCAATAAACCCTCTGCCGCCCAAGGACAGGACAACACATCCTCTCAGAAGAATCTAGTCAAAAAAACTGCTGCTGGGACCAAACACAGCCCAGACTGGCTAGAAGCAAAATCCGTTGGCCTTGGCTACAACAAAAATTGGGTCGATCGCTGCATCGGATGGCTTGATTGGATTTTAGTGAAAATTGAGCAAACTTTCTTAACAATTTGGCAAGCTCTTGTCACTCTGTTTCAAAGTCGATAACATTCCAGGTTAAGATAAATTTCATAGATCAAATCCATCTCAAACTCTTCTTGGAGTATTTAGCCATGCTTACCCTCAAAATTGTTGTTAATGTTATTGTGGCAATGTTTCTGTTGATGTTCATTTTTGGTCTCCTAAACAGCGATCCATCACGGAACCCCAACCAGCGCGACCTTGAGTAATTTCTCTTGTTGGTTGATGAAAAAATCTATTCGCTATCGTGATAGACAGTTAGTGGGTTGGTTCTGAGACTGAACTAAAAAACAGATCGTTCACAGATTTATCTTTACCAGATCCCTGTGCGATCGGTTTTCAGTTAAGCCTTTGGAATTTCCTTGACTGTCTTATTTTTTGTGAGACATTTTCTATGCCCTATCCGGCTGCTTTCGCTGAATTGCTCAAGACCCCAGAACTCTTGTCGCAAGCTCCCCCCGCCCTGACCCAAAGTGCCCCTCCTTCAGCACTCCCAACCTCGTCAGAGGCAGTTCAGCCGATCAGAGGTGACGGCCCATTGTCCATACCCGCACCCACAGCAGCTCCCCCGATCGAGATTTTTCCCAATCCCAATCGTCCCAACACTCAGCCTCCGAATCCAGAAACTCCAGCATCAACCATTTCCCCCGCCGTTCCCAGCCTCCCCTTGCCGACCGCGATTCAACCCCTTGCTGCCGATGGCATGATTGAACTCAAAGCGGATCGACAAACCTACGACGATCGCCGCCAAATTTTTATTGCTGAAGGCAATGTTTTCATGCGGTTCCGCGACAGCCGAGTCAAGGCCGATCGGCTTCAAGTTAACTTAGTCAATCGTTTTGCCGTGGCTGAAGGAAATGTAACCTTCGTCAAAGGCGCACAGGTCCTTCAGGGCGATCGATTTGAATATAATTTTGTCCAAGGAAACGGAAGCGTTCGCGGAGCTAAGGGAGAAATTGCGACCCAAAGTACTCAAGACTTCACTGATGGCCCGCTCAGCACCGACGTTTCAGCTAGTTCCACTATCGGTAAATCTATCAGCGATCGAATTTACCGAAACCAACCTGCTACAGGCATTGACAGCCGCATTGGTTCAGAACTAGTTGTTGGGAGTGACTTTAGTTCTCTTGGGCAACAGGGGAAAGGTGGACGAGGCTATCGACGATTACGGTTTGAGGCAGATTCAGCAGAGTTCTTTCCGGACGGTTGGGATGCAAAAAATATTCGGATTACCAACGATCCCTTTTCGCCCCCTGAGCTAGAACTGCGTGCCCGCTCGGCCACCTCCCACAAACGATCGATTTACGAAGATGAAATCCTACTCGACAAGCCCCAACTCGTCTTTGACCAACGCTTCAAGTTACCCATTCCCCGCAATCGAATTCTGCTAGATAAACGCCCCAAGAAAGATGGGTTGCGGATTTCTCCAGGCTACGACGATCTCGATCGGGGTGGACTTTACATCGAGCGCGGCTTCACAGTTGTTGCTTCTCCTAATTTTTATCTAGACATCACTCCAGAATTTTATATCCAGCGGGCATTCAACAGCAGCAACGTGATCGACTGGTTTGGCACAAAAGCAACAGTATCCGCAACCTTAGGACGAACTCAGCTCAATGCAGCCCTCGAACTCACAAGCTTTAACCTCAAGCAATTTGAACAGCGCTTCCGGGGCAACCTGCAGATCCTCCGGCCCATCGGGACCCACACCCTAGCCCTACAAGGAGCCTACCGTCAACGACTGTTTAACAACTCCCTAGGCTTCCAGGATGTCCAAAGCACCATAGGCGGACTCTTGTATTCGCCCAACATTGTGCTGGGGGACACCGGAATAAATCTCAGCTATCAACTGGGCTATCAATACATCAATGCCGATACCGATCGGGCTGACCTATTAAAGCCAGTACGCACAAATAACCGAATCAATTTAAGCCGATACCAAGCTGCTGCTGCTCTTAGTCGTTCTGTTCGATTGTGGCAAGGTGTGGGGCTACCCCCAACCCAATATGAAGGAATGCGATACACCCCTTCACCTGTTGTGCCGTATCTCGATTTAATCCTAGGGACGACGGCCGTTGCATCTGCCTACAGCAGTGGGGATAACCAAGATAATGTAACCCTTAGTGCTGGATTCAATGCTCAATTGGGTCATTTTTCAAAGCCTGTTTTTGACTATACAGCACTCAATTTGACCTATTCGCAAGCCCTTAGGACTGGAAGTTCGCCCTTTTTATTCGATCGGGTTGCAGATGGAAAAATCTTAGCGGGCGGAATCACTCAGCAGATCTATGGGCCAATTCGCGCTGGATTTCAGACGGCATGGAATGTGGATACAGCCAAAGAAATTAGTACGGATTATTTCCTAGAATATAGCCGCCGTACTTATAATTTACGATTACGTTATAACCCAATCCTCTCCTTGGGATCGATCAATTTAGTGGTTAATGACTTTAACTGGGATGGCGGTTCTGAAGGGTTTAAAGGCACTGGTGTGGTATCCAATGGTGTTAGTCCCTAGTAGTTAGTTAGTTTCGAGCAAAAGTCTGCCAAAGCTGGCGTTGACAGAGTCTAGTGAATACACTGTAATTAATAATAGGTCGGCAGAATCACTGATCCGATCGAAAATTCGTCTACACTCAAATTGAAAGGGTGTATGAGCTTAAGGTCACATTTACAGTAAATTATGTAATTCCCATTGATTCTATTGATGCAATTTAAATATGGTTTATCAAACATTGCCTGCCTGGACCAATGCCCGACCGTCCCCAATAAATCTAACTAAACGAGATGCAGAAGCGCTACTTCAGCACTACAGTTTTGATTTGGGAAATCGTCCATTACAAGTACTATTAGCTGAATGGCAAGCGCTATTTTCACTTGATTGGATTAGGTTGGCGGTCATTGAAGCTTTATATCTAGGACGGTATAAAGCCGTATCTGTCGAACAAATTTTGCGCCAATGGGTTAGACGAGAGCAACCAGCGACCCATTTTAGCTACGAGTTTGAGCATTTAGTTTGCGATCGGTTTCCCCGGCCATTGCTACCGGATACAACCGGATTAATCAGCAACTATCCGTCAATATATCCTCGTTTAGGTTGGTTTCCGGAGCATATTCCCGGCTGGATGGTGTTAGCGAAAAGAATTCAGGCCGAACGACTTGAAGCATTAGCTAAGAACGATTTAAATGCATTTAACGATGAGTTAGTGACTGATTTATCGTAGTGGCACTAGCTTAAATCCTGTATTAGGGCATCACCCGAAGGACAACTAACGTCATATCGTCGGTATTTGGATTTCCAACGCCAACAAATTCTTGAACTTGATCAAATAGATAGGTCAAAATTTCCTGTGGATCGGTATGGTTAAGCGCAGCCCAACGAAAGGCTTGAATTAGATTCTCTTCATCAAACTGAACGCCCATCGGATTCGCGGCTTCCGTAAATCCATCGGTGTAATAAATAATTAAATCCCCTGGGAAGAGTTGAATCTGAGAATCTTGATAGGACGTGTTCGCATCCAACCCAATTAACATGCCTAAGGTATCAAGTCGTCCGATCGTATCAGTAGCCGATCGCCAGACGAAGGGAGGATTATGGGCCGCATTGCTGTAGGCCAGAATTCGAGTTTTAGGATCATATTCAGAATAAAACAAGGTGACAAAGCGATTAGAGTTTTCTAAATCGGCATACATGACTTGATTTAAATGCTGCAAAATCTTCGCAGGGCTGTGACCATTCAAAACCTCAGCTCGCAACATTCCTCGGGTCATGGTCATGATTAAACCCGCCGGAACACCCTTTCCCATCACATCTCCAATTGTCACTCCCCATCGCCCAGATTTATCAACTGTTTGGCCCAACGAACCCGCCGGAATAAAATCATAATAGTCTCCGCCCACTCGACTCGCCGTTTTACATCGTGCAGCGAGTTGAAGTCCCTCGATCGTAGGGCAATTACGAGGTAATAAGCGGTTTTGGATGTCGGCTCCAATTTCAAGCTCCCGATCGAGCCGTTCTTTTTTACGCAATTCGGTAGTGAGTTCGTCATTATCGATCGCCACCGCCGTTTGGTCAGCAACGAGACGCACTAGCTTTTGGCGCTGTTCAGTCCAGGCATAGTTAGGATCACGACTAAAGACAAAAAGCCGACCCCGTTCGTGAGTTCTAGCCACAATGGACGTTCCGAAAACCTGGATTTCTTCCCCTAGGGTTTGGATCATTTGCTGATCGATCGATGCGATCGCCGCCGGAAAATTAGTCAATGCCTCGGTTGGCTGAAGCTTTGCGATCGAGGTTGTGATTTTTCGGGCAGCTCCCTCGAAGGCTTGACGGACTTCTTGACCCCAACGCGGATCTTGGCAATGGATTTGCTCTAATCGCACTTGGCCATTGCGAAACATAATTAACGCCCCACCATCTGCATCCGTAACGCGGGAGGCCATCATGGGAATGAGTTCTAAAAATTGATTGAGATTGTTAAAGCTACGCAGCGCAAACCCAAGGGAACTCAATAAATCCTGAATTTTAGTTTGCTCCCGACTCAGACGGGCCACCAGTTCTTTAAGCGCCAGAACAGAGGTGCCATCTAAAGAATTAGTTAGGGCATTAGAACGATCGGTTAAGGAACGGGAATAGGGAAGAGAGGTCATGGGGTAGGGAGAGATGATAAAGAGCGATCGTCCACTCGACCAATCGGACGACGGTATTGAATCGACTACATTTGTACTACAGCTGTAGCCATTCGACCCATGGAAATAAGACTGACGTTAGGAACTGATCCTCAAGATCCCTAACTCACAGCAGTATACACAGGTCGTTCACAATTGACACTGATTTAGACAGTGATTTTTTGACGTTATGGTGAAAAGCCCACCCACATCAGACCAAAGAATTTGTTTTCTTTATAGAATCTAGCGAAGGAGAGATTTTTGAGGCACTAAGACGATCGAGCATTCCAATAAATTCGCGTTCAAACGTAACTTGTGCTCGGTTGGTGGTGCCGCCGAGATAAAGTTGCCCGTTTTCATAGAGTCCCCAAACCTGAGAATGGGACACATAGCTCATCAGCACGCTAATCATCATCAATGCAAAGCCCAAATAGACTACGGGAATCCCAGGATCTGCCTTGATTTGTAGCCCCGTACTGCCGACGACATCAACGATCGTAATTTTCACGCCCTTCACATCCACCGACATCCCTTTTCGCACCGTAGAAATCAGTTTTCCATCCATGCCATAGACCAGCACCAGACCCTGCATATCTTTGACAATCAACGACACGCCATCGCTACCATCGGGCTTAATGGGCACAAACGTTCCCCAGAGACGACCATTGGGAATCTTCAACCTGCCGACGGGGAAATTTAGGACGGGGCTGTTGTTGAATTTGAGGGAAATTCCAGCAATGGACCAGTCAGCCTGATACATGGTTATACCTTTGTATCGCATCGGCTCGTTGACATGAATGGTTTTACGATCGACTTCTTTCCCCGCTTCATCAAGTACGGAAAGGTCGGAATAAAACTGATCAATTTCCCCAGTAGGCAAGTAATTAATCCAAAAGCGATTCACCTTCACGGCCCAATCCTTAGGAACTTGAGACGCAGCCCAGGGTCCAGCATCCACAATATTAGTAATTTGAAAGGTGTTGCCACTGGCGATGATTTCTTGGGCAATGAATCCGGTGGTTGCGCCGATGATGCCGCCTACCATGATGACGATCATGCTGATGTGAACCACGATCGGGCCAACACGACCAACGATTCCTTTGCGGGCGTATAGCTTGTCACCGTCTTGAATTATTTTGTATTTATTTTCAGTCAGGAGCGTCACCAATGGATCGATCGAGTCTTGAGCGAGTTCGGAACTGAGGGCGAATTTTTGAAACTGCTTAGGATTTGTGTAGAGCTTTTGGGTCCGGGAAAACCACTTGAGTGAAGGAATTTGACGTTTTAGGGTGCAGGTAATCAAACTAGCCCCAAACAGCATCAATAGCGACAGATACCACCACGTCCGATAAACATGATCCAGTCCAGCCATTAACAATACTTTCCAAGTCAAAAATCCAAAGAGCGCAGGCTTTTCAGGATAATTAGTCTGATAGAAGGCTTGACCTTGGCCCTGTTCGATGACGGTGCCTGCGATGCTAAAGATGGCGATGACAAGGAGAAGAACAATAGCAAGCTGGAGGTTGCCCAATGTGGGAAGGACTTTTCGGTTGGTAAAACGTTTGACAGCCGCAATCATAATGAAGGTGGGGTTGCGATGATTTATTAAGTGCTTTTGTTTACAATACCGCGCTTTACGGAATGCGGGAAACAATAGACACCACGCCAAAACCAATCAGAATCACGCCGCTGGTGGGAGTAATCCAACCGGACCATTTCCGGACTTCTAGGATTTTTTTGAGGGCGCTGGTGAAGGTTCCGGCTAATACTAAGGGGGCGACGTAACCGACGGCATAACTCAACAGCAATCCAGCGCCGAGGAGTGGATTTTGGGTGGTGCCAATCCAGGCTAGCAATGTGGCGAGAACGGGTGTGCTGCAAGGGGATGCGACTAGGCCAAAGGTAAGGCCAATCAGATACGATCGTAGCCCTCGGGGTAAGTCTTTAGAAATCCACTCAAGCCCCAGGCCAGCGGGCATTCGTAATGGTAATAGTTCTAGTTGGTTGAGTCCCATGAGAATGGCGATCGCCCCAACGATTAAGGGCAGTCCAATTCCAATTTGACCGTACACTTTACCCAACACTGTAGCTGCAATCCCTAACCCTGCAAGCGTTGTTGCCATGCCGAGGGCAAACCATAAGGACTGTACGAATCCAGAAGAAGAAGTCCGATCGTCATCGCAACTACTGATGTAGCCGATGGTAATAGGGAGCATGGAAATGGTGCAGGGCGTTAGGCTCGTGAGCAGTCCGGCAGTGAAGATGACGGCAATGCTGATAAGACTGAGTTGGTTGAGTTGTTGTAGGACTTGGTTGTTGGCTAGTTGACTGAAGTTATAAAGTTGGGTTTGGATGGTTTCCCACATGGTTGATGACTAGATTGATAGCTGGATGGGATCACCATTTTATTATAAACGAATGTCAGCAGTGCCCGATGGCAACGCGCAGTAGGCCAGCAATTCCAACTTCGGAAGGGGGTTCAAGCTCTGAAATTTTTGAATTTCTGCCACATAACGTTGTCCATCACCCGCCGCAGATCACCTTGCATATCATAACCGATCAAATCTCGCCGATCGGTGTGCATGGGCGTTGTTAGCTTGCCTCTGTTATCTGTGAGTGCGACTGCTTAGC
>JAYUEU010000356.1:0-9473 GCA_043739065.1 Synechococcales cyanobacterium
TCGGAACCCAAACGGATACTGAACCTGGATTACAACGAAACTCAGCCCAACCGTCATCATTAGTCGTGATAACTTCAGTAATATGTTCAGTCGAATCTACATAATCAGCATTCATGTGACCGACATTCATCCATTTAGTTCCAGCATCACCATTAGTCACTACCACAGCCATCCCACCTGGATGCGCCTCATCTCCTAATCTCGACCAGCCGATCGTATTCTCATGATCAAAATAATCCTGCTGCTCACCATAAGCAAATTGATGTCTAGCAGCCAAGAACTTATCAATTAAGACACGATGACTATCCATCCAAATTTCATATTCATTCCCATCATTTCCATAATCAGTATAGTGGGCACCATAATAATCTGGATAGAAAATGCAAGGATAACCATCACGGCGCAATAAAATCAACGCGTAGGCGATCGGCTTAAACCAACCTTCCACGACCGATTCCAAGGATTGCAAAGGCTGCGAATCATGATTGTCAACCAAAGTAACGGCAAGCGTTGGCTGCTGTGAAACTAGACTGTTGTCAAAAATCTGACGCATATCATAGCCATTGCCAGACTTGCTAGCTTCCGCAAAGTTATAGTGCAATGGCGCATCAAACAGCATCACATCTCCGCCCGTCACACCAATAAAATGGTTCAACGCTTCAACATCCCCTGACCAATATTCGCCTACCGCAAATAACCGCCGCCCAGCCTCCTTACGACAATGCTTCAACCACTCTGGGAAAAAGCCTGCCCGAACATGTTTAACCGCATCAAATCGAAAGCCATCGACATTAGTCGTATCTACATACCAAGCCCCCCAAGCATTCAATCGTTCTCGGACCTCAGGGGACTCAACATCCAAATCACACCCCATTAAATAATCAAATACGCCCTTTTCTAAATCTACCTGATTATCAAACTGCTTATCTTTAAATAAATAAATAGCATTTTCACCCTCATTATTCGCATTATAATCAACCGCATCAAAATGCCACCAATGCCACTCTGCATCAGAATATTTTCCCTTGCGTCCCGGAAATGTAAAATGAGTCCAAACTTTGACGGGTTGCATTTCACCGATCGCTTCACACCGATTGTCAGGATTCAGTGGAATAGCTTCTGCATCCTCATCCTGATCAGCACCCATCATATGATTAATCACCACATCCGCATAAATCTGAATCCCAGCCGCTTGGGCCGTTGCGATCGCTGCAAGATATTCGTCCTTTGTCCCATACTTTGTCCGAATAGAGCCCTTCTGGTCAAACTCACCGAGATCATACATATCGTAAACCCCATAACCCACATCCAGTCCGCCACCCAGCCCCTTATACGCTGGGGGAAGCCACAGAGCATTAACGCCAATGTCTGCAAGATTCTGAGCTTCTTTTGTTAGCTCATTCCACAATGTTCCATCTGGCTCATTATACCAATGAAAAAATTGCATCATTACGCCATTGAACTCAGCCATGTTTTATCTCCAAATTAAATTTGTCTCCAAACAACTTAGATTTGAAGACCGCTCTGAGGATACTCCCTAAAAATCAATTTGTAATCTTCCGGATTATAGAGATTATAGATCTGGTGAGAAATCTAAAGGAGTACTGGCAATGAATAGTTTAATCGAAATGATTCATTAGCCCTCTCCGCACTTTAGATAGACGGAAATGAACAGCATAGTCTGTAGGGTGAATTAGGTAAGCTTATTTAATGTTAGGAAGAAAATATCATGGAAGAGGGTATTCCAGATAACGGCTATGATTTGCACATTACTCCAGCAGAAATCGCAGCCCGCATGGAACGAGAAGGCGCAGAGTATAAACATATTCCCGAACATGAAGTGCATCCTGACAATAAGGTAGAGGGAGTTAGCAGCACCGAGGGCGTGACGATCGATGGAGAAGGTTTGCTAAATAACTACGCAATTGAACCCGAAATATACTATGACGTTCCTGGCGATCGGACGGCAATCATAGAACACCAACATGAAATCCTAGAAAAAGAACAGCAGCAACAAAACGAAGCCCAACAAGATAATTAAACTTATTAAGTTCGTAGTAATGACAATAATTTGGTCGGAAGTTTGGTCGGAAGTTTGGTCGAGAAACCTTGAAGCGAGGAAGTATTACCATATTGTCTAGAACCACTCATTCCCAAGGACTGCGATCGGAAGCATCTCAGTCCTGACCGCAATGGCAATTGAACTTGAGTTTGCTGCAATGAATATAAACGCTGATCATCTAAAGGCCAATCTGTCACCTGCAATCCCTTAATCAGTCGTCCCTCACTCCAAGCCTGACTCACCACTGACCATTCCAATTGCCAAACCTGACGATTTTTCCGATCGTGTACCTGATTGTTTGGCAATGATTTCCAAAGTGCAATCGCATATTCACCATGCGTTAATTCCACCATCCGAATTAATGTCGCAATCAATGACGTATGGTAAATACGGGATAACGATCGGGCAGTTTCCATCGAAGTTCCCAAATGTTGAATATGCGATCGAAACCATAACTTCGGCATCAACAACTCCGCTGCGCCCGCATCACAAAGTTTCTCCTTTCGCATCTCGTCCCAATTCGGTAAATTCAACTCCTGCACCACATCAAGCTGAGCATCAAACAATAATTCGATGAGTTCATGGCCCTCTGTAAATCGCTGACGAACGATCGGATCGCCCTCCCGAATCAAAATTATTCCCGTTGAACTATTGAGTAAAATTCCTTGTTGATCTTCCAATGGAACCCGCAGCGGAATCGGCATCCCAAACGCTGCATAAATGTTGGTGAAATCAACTGGAGGACGACAATCTAACCGAGCCGACTCTCGCAAAAAATCAACATAATGGAATACATCTGCTTCTGTTTGTAATGATCCATAGCGATTTAGAAAGGCATATCCTGGATGCTGATAATCACAAGGTAAAGCCAAAGAATCATGGGACACTCCTTGACGCAAAGATTTGCCCACAAACACACCTCAGAATTCAACGACAAGACCAATTCTTTAAAGCCACAAACCCTAGCCCAGCTCTCTTCCATCATAACTGAATGCCCCCAAATCTCCCTTTAAATCTCCTACTTCAGCTATAGTAAATACGATCTGTTGAACATCACTAATTTCTATCTGAATGTCTGCTTAAATGCCTACTTAAATATCCACAATTGACAGTTATTGTCAGCCCCTTTTTGAATGAATTTTTTTAAAGCAACGATCGGTTTTTCTCTCAGCCTTTGCTTCATTCTAAGTTCACCCGCTTGGGCCACAGAACCAACAATCACCACAGCCCAAGGCACCATCCTGGATCGAATTCTCGTAATCAACGGACTCATCGATCAATCCATCATCTACCTAGGCGAAACCCACGACAGCAGCGCTGATCATCAAATTCAACTGGAAATTCTACAAGAACTTCAGAAGCGTCGTCCCAATTTATCGATCGCCCTCGAACAATTCCAGCGACCCTATCAACGCGTCCTTGATGACTACCAAAAAGGCAAACTTACCGAAGCTCAACTCATCGCAAACAGCGAATACGAAACCCGCTGGGGATTTCCTTGGTCACTGTATGAACCGTTGATCCAATTTGCCAAAACCAATAATCTCCCACTAATCGCTCTGAATACGCCCAGCGAAGTCACCCGGAAAGTTAGCCGTCAAGGGTTAGAAAGTCTCAGCTTCATCGATCGCCGTTTCATTCCCCCGCTTTCCACCATCCAAGTTGGTCCAGAATCCTACCGCGATCGGATCAAAAAGATCTACACCGAAATGCACTCAGCCAAAAGTATTACTCCAAACAACATCAGCCCAACCGACACAGATCCAAGCAGTAACGAACGGTTCACACGATTTTTTGAAGCGCAAGTATTATGGGACGAAACTATGGCCGATCGCATTGCCCAAGCTGTGCAGCAAAACCCCGATCGGTTGATTGTTGTTCTCGTCGGTCAAGGCCATCTGTTTTACCATGATGGTATTCCTAACCGAGTTGCACGGCGTTTGAAAAATAAGTCAATTAAACAAACCACAATTCTGCTCAATCTCGCTCCCAGTGAACCAGCGCTTGACCCTACAACCAAACAACCGATCGGAGATATTCTCTGGAACAGCAAACTCTAAATACGCTCTCTTCTAAAGACTACGAACTTTAGGCGGAAACAAATAAATTGCCCCAGAGATCCAAGTCACCACCACCGAAATCCAAAACATCCCAACCCCAAAACGAGGATCCGGTAAGGGCGCAATTAAAAGAGCGATCGCCAAAATCTGTACAACCGTCTTCACTTTTCCAGCCAAATTCGCCCCAGGCACCGCACCACTCTGCATTGATGGACTCACCCGCCAACCCGCTATAGTTAACTCCCGCGCCAAAATCAAAAATACGCCCCAAGCCGGAATCTGGCGCAACTCCACCAACGACATCAATGGAGCCAGCACCAGCAATTTATCCACCAACGGATCCAAAAACTTCCCCAACTCCGTCACCTGATTCAGCCGCCGAGCCAAATAACCATCCAGCCAATCCGTCCCCGCCACCACCAAAAACACCCCCACTAAAAGCCAGCGGGTTTGTGCGCTTGGAGTTTGCAGTCCATAAAGCAAGATCGGCACGCCTAATAGACGAGAAAGCGTAATCCACGTCGGTAGATTTATTTTAGAGAAATTCATAATTGGGTCTGAGATCAGGGTATCAGCGAAGATATGTTAAACACGATCGTCTCTATCCTCTCAATAAATCTGTCGCAATCTGTCTCAGTACGTAAAAAACGTAAAAAAAGGTCTCCCGAACTATTCAGGAAACCTTTTATTTTTAGTCAGCCATTAAACTCAGATTACACCCAAAAACTCAGTCATTTTCGTTAGTCATACGGCCATTAATTGAATAGTCATTAGTCAAACAATCCGTTAGCCGCGTGAAAGAAGTAGCCTAACAAGCGCCTTTCTTGTTGAAAACAACCCAAACAGTCTTAAAAATAAGCTGCAAGTCATAAAGAACAGACCATTTTGCTTGATAGTCTAAGTCCATGTTCACAATGTCTTCAAAATCAGTCACTGAAGAACGACCATTGGCTTGCCATTCACCTGTAATTCCAGGCTTTACGGTCAAGCGTTGCCAGTGATGACGATCGTACTTTTCAACTTCATCTAAACTTGGCGGACGGGTACCCACTAAGCTCATATCACCCATCAACACATTCCAAAACTGAGGAAACTCATCCAGGCTGGTTTTACGAAGCAACTTACCAACCCGAGTAATACGTGGATCATCTTTGATCTTAAAGATGTGACCAGACGCTTGATTTTGGCTCTGCAAAGCTTCCTTCAGACCATCAGCATTTTGAACCATGGACCGAAATTTCCAAATACGGAAGGTCCGACCATGTACACCGCAACGAAGTTGACTGTAGAGAATAGGGCCAGGATTATCAAGTTGAACCGCGATCGCCAGTGGGACAAATAAAGCAGCCGTAATGGCCAACCCAACCGATGCCCCGACTACATCAACAGCACGCTTGAGCTTGCTATTTACAGACATGTGGGGAGAATATTCAATCGATCGAAGAATGGAAGGATTAAGGGGCTGAAGAGATGGCTTGGAGAAAGTAGTAATCACGAGTGGGTACAGAGGGTGTGAGGTGGTTCAGGTTGACTTGTGCTCATCCTATGCGGCCATCCCTTATTCATTCCAGTCTAAATCCGCGTTTTTGCGTAATCTTTAGATGTCGTAGGACTTTTATGAAGTTCATGTGGATTACTCTACTTCTAAATCACCTTTTTCATAAAATCTAGACTCTCTTTTTAGGCTACAAATTGGCTGTCTAAGAACGTCTTTCAACATAAAAATCTGCCAAATCTTTTTAAGATCTGACAGAAATCCAGACTTGATAAAGCTTAGAAGCCTTTTGGGTATTGGATCAAAGTGACGGTAGGTCGGCAAAAAGTTGATCGATGTCAGCCAGGGTTATGTTGTCTGAAGCGGGAGCCACTGAAATTTCCTCAGGGGATCCAAAAAGTGTCTCCATGGTGACGGTTTCACCCACATTTGACTCCTTTTGAGAGGGTTGAGAGGGATTAAGTGGTTCATTGGACCAGTCCATCGTTACGTCAACTTGCTGAGGTCTAATTTTAGGACTTGACATAGAGTCAGAAGAATGGATTTCCTTTGAAGGCGTTACAGGGGAGAGGGAACGATCGGAACGTGAGTCTTCATCAAACGCTTTAAAATCCGCAAAGAATGAATCGATCGACTCAGGAAACTTTCTCATCGATGACTGATCCGATCGTTTATCAACCTGCGAATCAATCATCTGATCACCGAGATTACCGATCGATGTCCCGATCGACGGCTCGATCGCTTGACGGCTCGGAGATACCTCTCTGGAACTATCTGTGAAGTTATCTAAGCTATCTATCTGATACAGGTCATTCACCTCACGGGTAGTATTCGACGAGAGATCTGTAGGCCAGCCTTGATGATAATTTGGATTGGAAACCGTATTTAGCTCATTTACCGTATTTAGCTCATTTAATGATAATGAATCAGTGAGGGAAGATTGCGATCGATCGTCAGTAGTAGCCGCCATCATTTCCCGCCCGACTTGCTGCGCCAAACGATTGACTAGAGTGGAAAATAGGACTTCGCCTTGATAACCCAAATGGTGCATCCGATCGAGTCCAGTATGCAGTGTGGCTTGGTAAACCTCAACATTTTTCTGCATCGACCCAAAAGCCAATTGCAGACTACTATCCATGCTGGTCAGCAAAAAGTCTGTGCGATCGCGGATGGCTTGCAGACGAGCGAGTTCAGTTTCATCCATAGCAGACGGTTGGATAGCAGACTGGGAATGCTCTGGAGAATTTGAGGCCAACTTTTGACGATAGGCATTGCACTCAGATTCAAGCTGAGCCTTCTGAGACATCAGCGCTTGGATTTCCTCTTGAAGCGTCGCACGATGATTTGCCAAAACCGCCACATCCGATCGTAACGACTCCATCACCTCTTGTCGAAGCCGTTGCAGTTCGGCAGTAATGGCCGTATTAGCTAAGTTTGGTGAGGGGGGCTGGGGGGCGAGCAGGTTAGCTGACTGAGGACGCTGTTGCATCACTAAAAAGTTACGGCATCGTTCAAGCAACTGACGACAAAGCGCATGGCGGCTAAAAATTGTCCAAAATTTACGACTTCGCGTCTGACGCAGAACACGATCGATTTCGCTGATCATGGATTGAATGTGATCGGTTTGGTAACTCACGGGGCCGTTCCTTGCGAAGGTATCGGGAGATCTGATGCAACGGAATTATAGTGCTTTTACATGTTGCCCTTATATTGTTGCAAAATCGAGATTTAAACTATTATTTTATTGGAGACAGTTAATTTGAAGTATAACCAACGATATCTGAGTGCTTTCTGTAAAAACTTGTTTGTGTAAAAACTTGTGTGAAAACGTTCATCATGGTTTTGTGCGGATTTTCTTGTAAAGCAGGCATCAGGAGTTAGACAATTTTAGTTGACCATTGGTGATGCGGTATGGACGAGTTTTATTCGCGGGATGGACAAGCAGAACAAGCGATCCGAGTGTCTCCTTTTTTTGAGGGGTTGCCGATCGAAGCGGTCGATCAGGCGATCGGGCGTATTGTAATGCGTAGTCATCCTGCGAATCAGGTAATTCTGCTGGAAAATGACTGGGGAAACTCGGTCTATTTTATATTGAATGGCTGGGTGAAGATTCGGACTTATAACCTTGATGGTAAGGAGGTGACGCTAAACATTGTGGGTAAGGGTGAATTATTTGGCGAGATGGCTCCCCTAGATGAAGTGCCACGATCGACCGATGTAATTACCTTGACTCCAACATTGATTTGCAATGTACCGTCGCAAGATTTTGTTCATCTTCTGAGTACGGAACCCCAAGCAGGCATTCGGCTGGCAAAGCAAATGGCGCGAAGACTACGACAGGTGAACCGGAGATTGCGGTTACGCGAGTCAGATAGTGTAGCTCGGGTGGCAGATGTACTTTTATTTTTGGCCGATGGACAAGGGATTAAGGTTGAAGGTGGCATTGAGGTACCTAATTTGCCCCATCGAGAGTTGAGTAGTTTGAGCGGATTAGCACGGGAGACGGTGACGAGGGTATTGAGTAAGTTAGAAAAAAAAGAATTGATTGTTCGCGATCGGGATTTGATTCGGATTCCTGATTTACAGGCATTAGAAAAATTGATGTTGTAAAGTCCAAAAAAATTCCAAAAACCTAGTAATATCCCAGAAAATAATGCTTTTAATTGCTGGACTTTTAGCGTTCTATTTAGCCTGGAATTTAGGTGCAAATGATGTGGCCAATTCTATGGCGACTTCTGTTGGATCTAAGGCTGTGACCTTGGGGCAAGCATTAGTCATTGCGGCTATTTTAGAATTTTCTGGGGCCTTAGTATTTGGCCAAACGGTGTCTCAAAAACTCGCGACAGGCGTGATTGATGTGAGTCAGTTTGAGGCTACCCCCGATGTATTGGTCTTGGGGATGTTGGCGGTATTGTTGGCCTCGGCACTATGGATGAATCTGGCGACTTGGTTTGGTTTACCCGCATCGTCGTCTCATGCTGTGGTGGGTGCGATCGCTGGGTTTGGTCTAGTGAGTTTGGGTGTTGAAGCGGTGCAATGGTCAAGTTTAGGAATGATCTCATTAGCCTGGGTTTTGACCCCGTTGTTGAGCGGTGCGATCGCGGCATTCTTCTATTTTTGCGCACTCAAACTACCAGATGGGATTCCCTTTACTCAATTACAAGTTTTGAGTGCCTGTGGGGTTGCGTTTGCCCATGGCTCGAATGACGTCGGTAATGCGATCGCGCCCTTTGCGGCTATTTTAGCGGTGATTAAAACAGGCGAAATTCCGATCGATAATTTGCCGATTCCACTGTGGGTTCTGGCGATCGGTGGATTGGGGATTGTGGGCGGATTAGCGCTATGGGGAAAAAACGTGATTTTGACGGTGGGCGAAGGATTGATTGCCCTAGAGCCGAAAGGTGGATTTTGTGCAGAACTGTCCACGGCCATTGCTGTTTTATTGGCGACGTTTGGCGGGTTGCCTGTCTCTACCTCTCACGCGTTAGTGGGCGCTGTGGTCGGGATTGGGTTAGTGCAGGGTAAGGTTCAGTGGGAAAAGGTAAAGACGATCGGTTTAACGTGGGTGATGACTATTCCCATGACGATCGGGCTTTCAGCGGGGTTAACTTGGCTTATCTTGCACCGAGCGGCACTGAGCGCGATAGCATAGGAACTATTAAAATGGCACTGTTGATGCCGGAGATCCCTGATTTATGCATCTTGTCGCAGGAACATCCTTAAAAAATGGTCAGTATATTCTGAATCATATCCTCGACCAGCAGGGCATTGGCTGGACCTATCGCGCTACCCGAACGAATCTCAACCAAACCGTACTGATTAAAACTCTGAACCCGACGCTACGATCGCATCCGCA
>JAYUEU010000357.1:0-13258 GCA_043739065.1 Synechococcales cyanobacterium
AACAGCCACATCTAGACAGAGGGACTGTAGCTCTCGCATCAAGACCTTGAACGACTCTGGTGTCCCAGGGCGAGGGATTGCTTTACCCTTGACGATCGCATTGAGCGCTTCGTTTCGGCCTTGCATATCATCAGACTTCACGGTTAATAGCTCTTGCAGAATGTAAGCGGCACCAAATGCTTCCAGTGCCCATACTTCCATTTCTCCAAATCGCTGACCACCTTGTTGCGCCTTACCACCCAAAGGCTGCTGCGTAACCAAGGAATATGGACCTGTAGATCGGGCGTGAATTTTGTCATCCACCAAGTGGACAAGTTTCAGCATGTAAGCTTTTCCCACCGTGACGGCACGATCGAACGCTTCCCCAGTTCGTCCGTCAAAAACCGGAATTTTGCCAGGATTATCCTCAGCAAAGAGCCATTCGCCTTCTCCGGTGTGATCAATCCGGTGCTCACGAGCCATATAAAGCTTGTGGTGAACTGTTTCGCGGGATTTTTGTTCCCCGTGCATTTCATCAAATGGCACAATTTTAAAGCGCACGTTCAAGTTATCTGCGGCCCATCCGAGCAAGCATTCGTAAACCTGTCCTACGTTCATCCGACTCGGTACCCCAAGCGGATTGAGAACGATGTCCATGGGAGTACCATCGGGCAAGTAAGGCATGTCTTCGACCGGCAGAATCCGGGAAATAATTCCCTTGTTTCCGTGCCGTCCAGCCATTTTGTCACCCACTTGGATTTTCCGTTTTTGAGCAACGTAAACCCGCACGACCATGTTTGCGCCAGGAGGCAGTTCATCACCTTGTTCACGAGTAAAGAGACGAACATCAACGATTCGACCTTTTTCTCCGTTTGGAACGCGGAGTGAGTTATCACGGACATCTCTAGCTTTTTCTCCAAAGATAGCTCGCAATAATTTCTCTTCCGGCGGCTGATCAGACTCCCCCTTAGGTGTAACTTTACCGACTAAGATGTCGCCCGATGTTACCCAAGCTCCAACACGAATGATTCCGTTTTCATCGAGATTACGCAGAGCGTCTTCACCAACGTTTGGAATTTCTCGGGTGATTTCTTCAGGTCCAAGCTTCGTTTGACGCGCTTCGATTTCAAATTTTTCGATGTGAATCGAGGTGTACACGTCATCAAAGACAAGGCGTTCGCTAATCAGAATTGCATCCTCATAGTTGTAGCCTTCCCATGGCATGTAAGCGACCAGAATGTTCTGTCCCAGAGCAAGTTCGCCCTTTTCAGTCGCTGAACCATCCGCCAAAATTTGGCCTTCTAGAACCTTTTCGCCCAATTTCACAATAGGCTTTTGGTTCAGGCAAGTGTCTTGGTTCGATCGTTGATACTTTTGAACAAAATAATCCTGTTCACGGGTACCATCGCTCGGCTTAATGCGAATACGAGTCGCGTCTACGTAGCTAACTTGGCCATTAGTCCGGCTGATAATAACCATTCCACTGTCACGAGCCGCTTGCGCTTCAAGGCCCGTACCCACTAGAGGACGCTCGGGTCTCAGCAATGGAACGGCTTGACGCTGCATGTTGGATCCCATGAGCGCTCGGTTGGCATCGTCATGCTCAAGGAATGGAATCAACGAGGTGGCCACAGAAATGATTTGTACCGGAGAAACCGCCACATAATCAACATCTTCGGGAAGCGCAACGGTGAAATCTTGACGATATCGCACCGTGAGTTTATCACTCGTAATTCGATTGGATTCGTCAGTAGAAATATCTCCAGCCGCAACCCGGAAATCATCTTCCTCATCGGCTGTCATGCTGATCCAACCCAAATCTCGACGGACGATTCCGTTTTCAACTCGATAGAACGGCGTGGAGATGAAGCCATAAGAATTGACGCTGGCGTGGGTCGCAAGGGAGCCAATCAATCCAGCGTTCGGACCTTCCGGCGTTTCAACGGGACAGATCCGTCCGTAGTGAGATGGGTGAATGTCACGCACAGCAAATCCGGCACGTTCACGGGTCAACCCACCAGGTCCAAGGGCACTAATCCGACGTTTGTGGGTCAATTCCGCGAGGGGATTGGTTTGGTCCATGAACTGAGAGAGCTGGGAGGAACCGAAGAACTCTTTGATAGCGGCGACTAGAGGCTTAGGATTAACCAAGGATGCAGGAGTCAATGTAGCCGAGTCTGAAACAGTCATTCGCTCACGAATAATCCGCTCTAGTCGGTTCAAGCCTACTCGGACTTGGTTTTGAAGTAATTCACCAACGGAGCGAACTCGACGATTTCCCAGGTGGTCGATGTCATCAACTTGACCAATATCAAATTCTAAATTAATCAGATAATCGATCGCCGTCAGAATATCCTGAGGCGTAAGAACCCGCATGGAATCAGGCACCGTAAGATGAAGCTTACGATTGAGCTTGTAGCGGCCAACTTTACCCAAGTCATAACGCTTAGGGTCAAAGAAACGCGATTCTAGAAGCTGTGATCCACCTGCAACCGTAGGAGGCTCACCTGGACGAAGCTTGCGATAAAGCTCCATCAGCGCGTCATCTTCAGTAAATTCACCTTCTTTTTCGATCGTCTTCTGGAAGTACTCAGGATGACGAAGCGCATCCAGAATTTCACTGGTAGACAACCCGAGAGACTTGAGCAAAACTTGAGCTGAAAGTTTCCGGGTCTTATCAATGCGAACCCAAACTAGGCCATTTTTGTCGGTCTCAAACTTAAGCCAAGCGCCTCGATTTGGAATCAGGCTAGCATTGTAAGTCCGGCGACCATTTTTATCGGTTTCCGACTTGTAGTAAACCCCTGGACTCCGCACGATCTGATTGACGATAACGCGTTCTGCACCGTTGATAATGAACGTTCCCCGATCGGTCATCAACGGCAAATCACCAATAAAGACTTCCTGCTCGGTGATTTCACCCGTCTCTTTATTGATTAATCGGGTAGGCACATACATCTGTACGGCATAGGTTGAATCCCGCCGCTTTGCTTCATCTACATCGTACTTTGGACGCTTTAGCTTGTAATCTTTACCGACAAAGTGAAGCTCTAATTTCCCAGTATAATCGGTGATAGGAGAAAAACTATCTAATTCTTCAACCAAACCTTCTTCAAGAAACCAACGGAAGCTCGCCCGCTGGATTTCAACTAAGTCTGGCAGAACGAAAGCAGGGGCGGTGTAGGCTAGCTCAGTCATGCGTCTCCTCTAAGGGGTCACGTCGAAAACGCGAACCCCATATTCTAGGTTTCTTTTACAAATATGTCAAGGTCAAAATCTGTGAAATATATTCTTCATAGATTTAAGGATGAAAGGAAGGTCTAGGGGACCGGAACTGAAATCAACTCCAAACCAAATAGACGACAGGCATTGAGTGTAGTTTGCATTGCGATCGTTTCCACAGGAATAGTCCTGAGATGGGCGAGTTGGTGAGCGACATGCTGAACATAAGACGGTTCATTCCGTTTTTCACCGCGTTTCGGAACAGGCGACAAAAACGGACAATCCGTTTCAATCAGCAATCTGTCTAAAGGCACCATTTGGGCAGAAGCATGGATTTGCTCTGCTTTTTTAAAGGTCACAGTTCCACTGAAACTGATGTACATCCCCAGATCAAGAAACCAACTCGTTTCTTCTGGAGTGCCACCCCAACAGTGCATCACACCACGAACTGGTTTCCCTCGATTCTTAAATTGTCTGAGACAATCAGCCATCTGAACGGCTGCATCTCGACAATGGATAATTAAGGGAAGATCCAACTCAGCCGCAATTTCGAGCTGTGAATTTAAGGCAGCGATTTGCTGATCTGGATTATCCGCCTTAAAGAAATCAAGCCCGGTTTCTCCGATCGCTACGACGCGAACATCGGACTGAGCCAAGGCTCTAATCTCTTCAGCAAGCGCATCGGTCCAGAGCGTTGCCACATCCAGCGGGTGAAGCCCCACCGCAAAAGCTATCTCAGGAAAGCGATCGGCAATAGCTTGAATTCGACCAAACTCAGACGGTTCGACACAAGAATGAACCAGTCTGACAACACCAGCAGCTCGCCAACGGGCTGCTACAGCATCTAGATCTGGCTCAAACGTTTCAAAATTTATATGGACGTGAGTGTCAATGAGTTGCATTGGCAAATTCATCCCTATCAACTTAATTTAAAAGCGAACCTACTTGGTCGTCGCTTTCTTAATTGCATTTGCCAGATTGGACTTCTTGCGCGCTGCATTGTTGCGATGGATGACTCCACATTTCACAGCCTTGTCGATTTTGCTGGTTGCAGCCGACATGGACGCAGTGATTTCTTTCAGCACTTCATCAGAAGGGGCGGCAGTATATTTATCTACTGCGACCATACATTTCTTGACTAATGTCTTCATTGCAGAAGAATAGTTTTTATTGCGAACACGATTACGTTCAGCAATTTCGACCCGTTTGACAGAAGACTTAATATTAGGCACGGCAGCTCTCGAAGATAACGACGAATGTTTAACGGTTTTCCCGGCTTATTAGTGTAGCACCGATCGTTCATAGAACATGATTCCCGAAAATCCAGTTAAGCTATTAAAACGAACTCACTTCCCCTACCCTCCATGCTGCGAATTATCACCGAGTGGACTGAAGCCCAAGCCGAACTACGCCGAATCTGCGATCGGACCCAGGATGAACAAGTCTTCAATAAAGAGGCAACAGTTCGTGAAATTTTGCAAGCCATCAAGCGGCTGGGCGATCGGGCACTCCTAGACTACACCGCTGAATTTGACGGTCAGCGCTTTGAAACGGGTCAAAGTCTTCTTGTTACCCCCGCAGAGTTGGATGCAGCCTATCAACGGGTGGATCACAATTTATTAGAAGCAATTCGGCTCGCTAAACAAAAAATTGAAGCTTTTCATCGCATGAAGATCCCCCAGAGCTGGGTTCATTTTGCAGACCAAGGCGTGGTGTTGGGAAAACGCTACACACCTGTGGACAGAGCTGGCATTTATATCCCAGGTGGACGGGCGGTCTATCCTAGTACGGTGCTGATGAATGCAATTCCGGCATTGGTAGCGGGAGTCGATCGGATTGTCATGGTCACACCGCCTAATAGTGAAGGCGGAATTAATCCAGCCGTTTTAGTCGCAGCTCAGGAGGCGGGGATCAAGGAAATTTATCGGGTGGGCGGGGCGCAGGCGATCGGGGCTTTGGCCTACGGGACGGAAACAATTCCAAAGGTCGATGTGATTAGCGGTCCCGGAAACATCTACGTGATGCTGGCCAAAAAATTGGTCTATGGCACCGTCGGCATCGATTCATTGGCAGGTCCATCAGAAATTCTGATTATTGCCGATTCAAGCGCAAATCCGGAACATGTTGCAGCAGATTTATTGGCTCAAGCAGAACACGATCCGATGGCAGCAGCTGTTTTAATTACGACCGATGCGGGGCTTGCGGAGAACGTGGCAGAGCAAGTCCAAGCGCAACTCCTGGATCACCCGCGACGAGTTTTAACTGAAAAATCGATCGCCAACTTCGGCATCATTATCGTCGTCGAAACTCTAGAACAAGCCGCCAAGCTTTCTAATGAGTTCGCAACAGAACATTTAGAACTAGAAGTTGAAGATCCATGGGCGTTGTTGCCGAAAATTCGTCATGCAGGCGCAATTTTCCTCGGTCATGCAACGCCAGAAGCTGTAGGAGATTATCTCGCGGGTCCAAACCATACTTTACCGACCTCTGGGTCTGCTCGCTATGCATCACCCCTGGGAGTAGAGACCTTTTTGAAGCATTCCAGCTTGATTGAGTACACCCAGCCTGCCTTGGAATCCGTCGCAAAAGCAATAGACATCCTTGCCGCCGCCGAAGGACTTCCCTCCCACGGAGCCTCAGTGACGCTACGAACTCAGTCGCCCAGCTAACCCAACTAGAATCAAGCCATAAAAAACGAGTCTACGTAGCCATTTACGACTTGATAGACTCGTTCTTGAGATAAATCAGATTCAGTCAGATTTATACTGTTTCAGTAATACTAACGATCTTGCTACCTGATTTTTGGATGCTTTGGATCCGAGCAGAGAGTTGGGAGTAATTCACATCCACGGACAGACTTCGGACATTCATATTGCCCTTACCTGCTGCTTTTGAAGCCGTAATGCGGAAGCGCTTCGATCGGCTAGTGTAAGCCCCACCGCCACTGGAAAGTGCCTTAATTTTTGTTGGACGGTTGCCCGCAACATCAGAAATTAGCTGAGCAGACTGACCGCCACTGTGGGACGCGGTGCCACGCATTAGGGCAAATGCACGGTTGAAGCCGACATTCTTTGGGCCGAGTTGACTTTGAGTGCCTCGGGCAAAGGGAACTCGGTTCTCACCAAAACTATCCACGTATTCAGCACTGTCAATATACGAATCAATTTCAGCACTGTAGCCGCTGCTGTTGTAAGTCTGCACATGAGCCGACACTTCAGATTGATCGTGAGGTGCACGACCTAGAAGATGTTTGCAGTTGAGTTCAACAAAGCGGTAGGACGAAGAGGACTCGAAAAACAGCGATCGGTACAAGTCAGACTGAGCAACCATCCGTACAAATCCACGCACCGTAATGTCTCCACTGCGTAATAAAGATTCAGCACTAACAAGGCGTTGGCTCTCCATCACATGGGCATTCCCTAATACCTGCTTGTAGACCGAACGGATGACCATCTGGAGATTGTCTTCCGTAGCATTTGACCCAATTCAATCGGATCTGCATCAGCAACCTAAAGTGTCATAATAATTATCCTCGAATACAATAAATTGTTTGATAAGCGACTTACCGCCTCACCAAGTCCATAGTTATATGAGAATAGAGACTTATTCGATAAAGAATTATGAACTAAGCCATCACCATTCCGCCATCAACATTAAATACCTGCCCCGTAATGTAGGCAGCGGCAGACGATGATGCTAAAAATTGGATCATTCCCGCCACTTCTTCCGGCTGACCATAGCGGGCCAGAGGAATCATTTGAAGAATCGGATCCGACTTCAAACCCTCCGTCATATCGGTCGCAATAAACCCTGGGGCTACTGCATTCACCATAATGGCACGCGGGGCTAATTCCCGTGCAACTGTTTTGGTGAACCCGATTACACCCGCTTTGGAAGCACTGTAATTAGATTGTCCTGCGTTCCCCATTTGACCTGCGACGGAGGTGATATTGATGATGCGTCCAGATTTTTGCTTGAGCATAATTTTGCTGACTGCACGGGTACAGAGAAAAACTCCGGTGAGATTCAAATCAATCACCGCTTGCCAATCTTCTAGCTTCATCCGCAGTAGCAAGGTGTCACGGGTAATCCCAGCATTGTTGACCAACACATCGATCCGACCAAATTTTTCCATCGTCGCTGCGATCAATTGATCCACTTCGTCCGAATTAGCCACATTGGCTTTGAAGGCGATCGCACGGCCCCCGTTTGCTTCTATTTGTTCTACTACTTCCGCCGCCGCACTGCTGGAACTTGCATAGTTCACCACGATAGCTGCGCCTTCTGAGGCCAACGCCAACGCAGTCGCTCGACCAATTCCACGGGACGCACCCGTAACCAGTGCAACTTTTCCCTGCAAGTTCTGTGCCATGACGTTATGTCCAAAATCAAAAATCAACTATTGATCATAGCGACAAAGCGGGAACTTCTGTAACGGAAGTTCCATACACGAGCTTCTAGGGAACGCTAGGACAACAACTTTAACGCAGAAATCCCGTAGCATCCCCAACCAAATTGGACAAATCACCCCATAGGGAAATCTGAAGAGCGTCAGCAGGAGCTTTTATAATCCCTGACCCAGCGCCGCGATCGTGTCACCGACGAATTCACTGCTAGCAAGCCGATCGTATTCTGCTTCGATTCCTTAGTCATACTGAATCACCCCAAAAGTACATAGATGATGGATCATAGGGATCGGCCTTATTTGCTCTCTAAAAAGATTCCGTGAATTTGTAGATCGGAGAATTTGGGACTTTAACAGTAGGTTGGGGAAGACTGGAGGTTACTGCATTTATCAAAGATAAAGAGATTACGAGACTAGAAACGATAAAGCCCCCTTGCCCAGAAGTTAGATCATGAGCCGTATTTTCACGATCGCCCGTCGCCATGCCAAGATCCTCGCCTGCTGGAACATTGCTCTAGTCTGTATGGCAGGACTCACGTTAGCCAAAGAAAAACCGATTTGGACAGCTAATGGTTCTTTAATCTTGTCAGCAAATAATCGTAATCTTAACGCTAGCTTAGGTAAACTCGGTAGTGTCACGGATGGTGAAACATATTACAGTCAGCAGGTTGATCCTCTGACTGTTTTGATCAACATTATTACCAGCAACGAAACCATGGAGCAGATTCGGGCGATCGACCCTGAAGCTGACATGATCAAAAATGTTGATGTCTATAAAGGTTATTTCTTAGTTAAGCCCCAAGAAGGCTCCACCATCATGAACGTCACGGTGACAGGTCGCCAATCGGATATCACCCAAAAGCGCGCCGATGCATTGTTTAGCGTCTTTCAGCAACGGCTAAATCAACTGCGCCAACAGGATGCCAGCCAACGATCGAACTTCATGCAAAAGGAGCTTGAAGAATCCCGCAAAAATCTTCGTGATGCTCAACTGGCCCTGACAAATTACAAACAATCCACAGGACTAATTAATAGCGAAGAGCAAACTAAACAACTAGTTATTACGGTTAATAATCTCACTGCCGCCCGTAGCGAAGCCCTCGGACGTGCAACATCTCAAGCTACGCAACTTAAAATTCTGCAAGAACGCCTTGCGATTAATCCTGCGCAAGCCGTGCGATCGCTCCAACTTGGCGAAAATCAAGATTATCAAATCGCTAAAAAACAACTCACCGAAACCGAACTCAATCTGGCCAAGGCCAATGCCCAATATCAACCGGATGCACCAGAAGTAAAACTTTTACAATCCGAACGCGATCGGCTTCAGCAACAGCTCAATCAATACATTAGTAACTCAAATCCAAATAAATCTGAGAACCAGTCTGACAGCGAAATTAATGGAAATATTGGCAACAACCTTGGGGATTTAATGAAACAGATGGTTTTAACTGAGGGCAATGCTCAAAGTTCTCAAAATCAAGCCAACCAACTCACCTATCAGATCAGTCAACTCAACCAACAGATTCAGAAATTTCCCTTAGAACAAGCCAAACTCCAAGAATTCCAACGGCAATACGAGATCGCTGAAGGCGTTCATACGGGACTCATTGCTAAAGTCCAAGAAACCAAAGTCAACAGCTTCAGCAATTACCCCAGTGTCCAAGTTCTCGATAACCCGAAGGTGAGTGATAAACCAGGCGGCTCAAAACGCATTCCCATCCTCATGGGTACGTTTCTTGCGTCAATATTTGGGACGATCGCCCTTGCCCTTCTACGGGAAAGCCGAAACCCCCTCCTCAGTCCCAAGGATGTCCAAACCAGCGAATTTCCCGTCATTGGAACGCTCCCCGTACTTCAACCCACCTGGGAAAACCCCGGAGGAGGTGCTGAACTTGAGTTTCAGCGTTTAGCCTCAGCCATTAGTATGATGCCGCTCAATGCTCCGAAACCTAATACTCAGAAAGCCAATGCTAGCCATCATCATCCCCATCGCCTAATGATCGCCAGTTCTTCACCAAATGAAGGCCGATCGACGGTTACGATCGGTATTGCCAACGCCCTCGTCTCCCTAGGATTTCAAGTCTTGATCATTGACGGCGACCTGCGTAAAGGCAAACTCCGCCAACGATTTGGCATTCCCAGCACGATCGATGCCACTGGAATATGTTCTCCAGTAGCCCCAGGACTCGACCTACTCTGCATTACTGTTCCGACAAAAGGCATCATGGAATTTGTCGCACGGGGCAACTTTGAACAGACTTTGCAAACTGCTGAACTGAGTAAATCCTACGACTATGTTCTCCTCGACAGTGCCCCCATCTGTACCACCGGAGAAAGTGCGCTTCTCGGCACGCTGATGAAAAACCTACTGTGGGTCGTCCGCCCTGGAACCAGTGAACGCTTCGCCATGATCCGTGCGATCGCTCAACTGACCCGCCACCACGTTCATATCGCCGGAATAGTCATTAACGGCCATGAACCCGAAGGGACAAACCCTTCTCCAAAAGTATTTCCACGGCTTAGTCTGTCATTAAATAGAAAAATGACCCAAACTGTGAGAAAAGAATCGTAAATGGGCTATCTAAACAAAGGAATAAGTTCTGGGTCATCATTTAAATTCCTTCATCAAAATTTAGAGCCAGTATGCTGCCTTATTTAAATCAACCCTCACCTCTGACTGATGGCTCGCTAGCAGTCAATTCATCATCTATTAAAACATCAGCCTCTGTCGAACCTGCTGCTAGATCTTTGCCTAACCTGCGAATTACGATGCTGGGTCGGACGATTACATGTCTGACGATCGAGTCCATCCAACAGGCGATTGATCTCTGTTGTCATCAACAAAAGCGCATTGTCATTGCCAACTACAACATCCATGCCTTTAATCTTTCCTTTCAATTACCGTGGTTTCATGAATTTCTAGAAGAATCCGAAATCGTTCATTGTGATGGTTTTGGTGTTATTAAGGCGATGAGATATTTTGGGTTAACCGTCGAGCCAGACTACCGAGTTTCCTATACTGATCTGATGCCCGCATTACTCAACCAATGCGATCGGAATGGTTGGTCAGTCTTTCTCCTAGGTACAAAAGAAGAAGTTGTTGAGAAAGCGATCGTCAATCTCAGTAAAGCTTATCCCCATGCTAAATTCTTCGGACATCACGGATATTTCAATAAGAACAATCGCAAAATTAATCAGCAAATCATTCAAGGAATTAATGAAATAAAGCCCCAAATCTTAATTGTTGGGATGGGAATGCCTGTACAAGAGGAATGGGTCAAGAATCATCAAGAACGACTGCAAGTAAATGCCATCTTTGTCGGTGGAGCGGTGATCGATCGATTTGCTGGTCTTGTTTCTGACTGTCCTGAATGGCTCTCAAAACGTGGACTTGAGTGGGTCTATCGCTTTATAAAAGAACCGAAGCGCTTAGCTGCTAGATACTTACTGGGCAATCCAGCCTTTGCCTTACAAGTTTTACTGGCTAAGCTTCAGCAAGGAAATTTAGCAAATAAAAAAGCAGTCTGGTGTCACCCCGTCTCCTTGCCAGAACTCTTAGCTGAGGCATCTTTATTAGAACAACAAACAAAAGAAACCAAAAGAATTGGTGAATATTTAGTTGAATTAAATCTTATATCAGAAACTAATTTAGAAGAAGCATTAAATGAGCAGCTCCAAACGGGTGAAAAATTAGGACGAATTTTAGTAAATCGAGGTTTAATTAATCCAAAAAGTGTTGATGAATTGGTTGAAAAACTCCACGAAGCCAATCAAAAGAACCATCAAGATCATGTTCTTGGCAACACGATTGAATTTCTAGCCGAGCGCATCATTAGTTTAGAAACGGATGAGAACTAACTATGCAACAATCCATTACCCATCCAAAAGTTAGCGTTATTATTCCAGCTTTTAATATAGAAAGCTATATTGGTGATGCACTCCGATCGCTGACTAGTCAAACCTTTCAAGATTTTGAAGCTTTAATTATTGACGATGGTTCGACCGATCGGACTGCTGAACAAGTTACGAGTTTTATCCAGCAAGATTCCCGATTCAAACTTCTACAAAAAGCGAATGGAGGACTTTCTTCGGCCCGTAATTTTGGTATTCATCAAGCTAAGGGCGAATATATTGCGTTATTAGATGGTGATGACCTTTATTTGCCAAACAAATTATCTACTCATATTGATATTTTAGATTGTAATCCTACTGTTGGTATGGTCTACAGTGCGTCCCAAGCTCTGCGCGACGACGGCACACCGACTTGGATAACCATTAGTGGAAAACCGCTTTATTCTAATAGTCTGAAATCTCTGTTGTGTAAAAATTTTGTGGGTCATGGATCTAATGGGATTTTTAGAAAAGAGATTGTTACAGAAATTGGTGATTTTGATGAACGTTTAAAAAGTGTTGAAGATTTGGATTTCTGGCTACGGCTTGCGGGAACGCGCTGGAAATTTTATCGAGTGCCGTCGGTGCAATGTTATTACCGGGTACGACCAGCAGGTCTGTCTTTTAATCTCGATCGCATGCAAGAGACCCAAGAACAAGTGATGCGATCGGCCTACCAGCGTAATCCTGAACTCAGTGCCACTATCGCCCCTACAGCCAATGCCTATTTTTATCGTTATTTGGCCCGCATTGCTTTGACAAGTGGTAATAGCGATCGGGCAAAACAATTGATACAACAATCCTGGGAAAGTGATGCCAGCATTTTTCTAAAAGATCCCCGATCGCTTCTTACCTTAATGTCCATCAAACTCGCACCAATTGCCCAACTTGCTATCCAGCGCGCTCTCGGAAAATCTCAACCCACCCAGCCACCATGCTAAGCCTTTGGAAAAGAATCACGTATAAATTTACACAGAGTGCCTGGGCGACTAATACTCTATGGATGCTCCTGAGCCAAGGCTTAAGACTTGTTCTTCAGGGAATCTATTTTACAATAGCCGTCAAAGCACTGAAACCTGAGCAGTACGGGGCTTTCGTTGCAGCCACAGCATTAGTCGAGATCGTTTCACCGTTTTCGACTTTGGGGGCGGGCGATGTAATGATTAAGGAAGTATCTCGCGATCGCAGTAGCTTTCCAAAATATTGGGGCAATGCATTATTTTTAAATTTGACATCAGCGATCGTTTTGATATTGCTACTAGTATTGGTCGCCCCGATCGTTTTACCGAAAGATTTTCCGATGGAATTAATCGTCATAGCGGCGATTACCAATCTGATTTTTGGTCGGCTAATTTCCCTTGCAGCCAGTGCTTACCAATCCGTCGGTAATTTCAAACGAACCGCTCAGCTCGAGATTATTCCTCATGCGTTACGCGCAGGGGCAGCGATCGCGATGATGAATTTGATTCCGCATCCGAAGGCGATGGATTGGTTGATTTTCGGCTTAGTCAGCATTGGACTTTCCGGTATTCTATCCCTTGTATTTGTCCATCTCGAACTCGGCGCACCAAAGTTTATCTGGCGGATTCGTAAAGCAGAATTACTAGAAGGCTCGTATTTCGCTGTGGGACTTTCTGCTCAGAGTATTTACAACGATATTGACAAGACAATGTTAGCGAGATTAGCAACGCTAGAAGCAACAGGATTTTATGCAGCGGCCTATCGATTGTTAGACATGGCTTTTGTTCCTGTACGATCGCT
>JAYUEU010000358.1:0-3445 GCA_043739065.1 Synechococcales cyanobacterium
TGCCGTCGCGCACGACATGGGAAATCATCGGCACGAGAGCTGAGTCAAAGTCTCCGCCACGCTCCTTCATGGCGTCTTCGAGCAGGAAGGGGACGACGCTGTGGAGCATGACCAACCGCTCTTCCATGTTGGTGAAGCCCGTCACCTTGCGGCCCTTGATGAGCGGTTCGCCCGAGGTATTTCGGGCGTTGAGCAGGGCGGCGGGGCCGTGACACACAGCCGCGATGAGCTTGCCCTCGCGGTCGAAGCTTTCGATTAGGCGCTGGAGTTCGGGGTTGTCCCTCAGGTCCACGAGTGGCCCGTGGCCCCCGGGAAAGAAGACGGCATCGAACCCATCAGCGGTGACTTCGCTTAACTGTTTGGTCGTAGAGAGTGCGTTCAGCGCACCGGCCCACTTCTGCCGGTCTTTCTCGTCGGGTTCCGTTTTAGGGTCGAGCGGAACCGAACCGCCTTTCGGCGAAGCAACCACAATCTCCACACCTGCGTCGGTCAACGTGGTGAAAGGAACGGCAAATTCCTCGAGCCAGAGGCCCGTGCGGTGATTGGGAGGGAGGGTGTCGGCGCTGGTTGTGACAATGAGTGTTTTCATGTTTTTGGCTCGGTCGCGACGATGAAATCAGGTGTGAAAGATTCCGTGCGGCTAGAAACGCATAACTATTCTCAGGCAGAAAGTGTCCATATATCTACCCCATAGGGCGAGACGGGGAGAAAGTTTCCGTATATCTCCTTGAGAGTATCGAGAAACTTTCTTACTATTCTGCCTACAGGTATCTTATTCCGAAACTTTCTCAATATCAACCACCACAGAAAAGCCACCCAAGGAACTATTAGAGCAAATCAAAGCTCTCAACGATCGTCCACCCAAAGCCATCCTAAGATTGCCTTATTCCTGGGTGGCACCAAACTGCTGACAAGTTAGCCGCTAATCATTAGCCACTAGCTAGCCGCCACTAGAACTCAACAATCGAAGTAACGGTCCACTGGGTTTCGCATAGGATTTTAATTGAGCATAGGTCATCAGAAAATCGCCTTTGGGTTCTGCGGCAATCAATACATGGGGAAATCCAAATTCGTAATGAAACATAATTCCATTAGGCGTGATGGTGAAGTCATTCAAATTTTTAATCCGAAAGCGATGGGATTTGTAAATACTGGGATCAATGCCTTCGGTATTTGGAGTGCCAAGTTTTGACACTTGAACCTTAATCGCATCTTGCAATTGTTTATCGACTTGTAAAGCGATCGCGCCTAAGCCTTCAGTTGTGAATAAATCATTGGCGTGCAATACAGATCCAGTGGTGAGATTGACCGATCGGTAAACAAGAAACTGACTTGGATAGGCTCCCAGTCCTGTAGTCGTGTAAGTCAGCGAGAGGAGTCCATTGTCGTTGTAATTAACGGTGTACTCCAGAGACGTTAACCAATGACTTTCTTTAAACTCGGTTTCCATCTCCGTCAACGATCGGCCAAAGGTACTTTTTAAACTAATAGAATCTTGAATTTTGTCTTGTAATTCAAGTTCGGGGACATTGATAATTACTGGATAGGAAAGTTTGGCTTCCCGATATTCCGATCGATCGCCCCCTGGTTTTCCCCAAGTAAATGTGGCAGTTTTGGATGTGAGGGTTGCTTTTTCGAGTTGATTAGCCAAAGGCGGCTTGGCGGATAATCGTTGAGCAGACACTACTGTTTTCGGAACGATTTCTGGATCCTTTGGAGAAGGCTCTGGAGAAACGGGAGGCAAGGTGATTGAAGCTGCGGGAGTTGGACGATCGACAGATTGAAGTGTGGGAGTACAGCCCAGCAATAGGAATACTGCGAAAAATGTAGCTGTGCGAGATAGTGTGAATGCCATAGGACGATCGCTTCTCAAAAAGTGTACAACGCGTAGACGTTAGCCTGAATACATACTGAATAAATGCCGAGTTGTCTCAATCTTTCCGCAAGTTTATTTGAACTCCTCACTCATTCTTATTCAACCAATCAGTGAGATCATCTAAACCATTAAAATCCAACAAATCCTCAGCTAAAACTTCTAGTTGAGCGATCGGAAACGCTTGAATACGATCGCTCAAGCTTACAGAAATCTCGCCAACCCGCCGAGTCAGAAGCCGGCAGACGAGCGATCGTTGTCCTAGCTCTATCCCTTCCTCTAGGCCTTCCTCTTTTCCTTCCTGCCTGGACGTGTTTACCAGATTATTCATATCACGGTAGTATTTAAGACTATTTTGGTAACTATCTTGCTCAATGCGTGAAAAATTGGCAATCTCTGCGACTTTAAACAACTGACTAAAAATACTGTCTTGGAGAAGATCAGGAAGATCCGTTAATTCTGCCAAATGTTTAAGGACAAAAAGCCATTTATCACGATGAGTTTCTAATTCATTGACGGATTTTGTGAATTTTGGGAGTTCAATGTAAATGAATTTAAGCTTTTCATAAAAAACCTCGCAGTGCTGATTTTTAAGTTCAACAACATGAACAATAGTCTCGTCATGCTTATGGTCATCAAAAATGAAGTCTAAAATTCCCACCGTATAAACGGGACTCAATTTAAAGTCCCAGTCGCCTTTAAGAGCCTGATCCTGAATCGGAAAAGTAGAATAATAAACGCTGCGGTCCTTGAAAAAATTTTGCTTTGCTTTTTGGATTTCTACAATGAAACGCTCACCGTTTTCTGCTTGACAATAAATATCAAAGATCGCTTTACGGTCAATGATCGTATTTCCTACATTCTCATTATTTTTGAAGGACAGATCTTGGATTTGATGGTGAGCGGGGAGAAGGGTATTGAGAAAATCGATCAATAGATCCTTGTTCGGCTCAGTCCCGAAGACACGCTTGAAGCCAAAGTCTGTAAGTAGACTGATATATTTATCTTGGAGGATCATAACAATCGATCGATAAAGGCTGAACCTCTATTATAGAACCCTTGAACCAGAGCATCAACATTGCTACAGATTGCAACGATCGATAGTTGATCAACAGTTAATCACAACTAATGACTTAGAGACGCATTTTTGACCGTGCTATCCCCACCGCCTCTTCACTAAAAGAATCTCTTTTACCATGACTGATAATAAATTCAACCAGCCAATTTTTCATACAATACGTCGCCCGACAATCATCTTCATTGTAAATCACAATAGAATCGAGATACTCACGATCGCCCGTCGCTAACCATTGCGCATACCAATAAATAGACTGCGCTCCATTTGCCCGCTCATCACGCCAATCAAATCCCATCCACCGTGCGATCGCCTTCAACGCATATCCTTCAACAGGCAACACAACTAGCCTCGTCACCCGTTCATGCAAATCCACAAACCTTGATAACAACGGATCAATTAACGATCGTGGTGTTTCATATTGTTTAGCAAGCTTATTAACGGTTTGAACTTCATAGGGACAAAAATGATAAATAGGAGCATCTGGATAACGCCAG
>JAYUEU010000359.1:0-3410 GCA_043739065.1 Synechococcales cyanobacterium
ATGACTTTTCCTCGATCGTGCAAGCTGTGAAGCTGGGACGACGAATTTTTGATAATCTTCGCAAAGCAATGGCTTATCTTTTAGCGATTCACATTCCGATCGCGGGGATGTCATTGATTCCGGTGTTGTTTAAGTTGCCGTTAGTATTGCTACCCATTCACGTTGCATTTTTACATCTGATTATCGATCCGGCTTGTTCGATCGTGTTAGAAGCCGAACCTGCCGAAGCAACGGTGATGCAGCGCCCACCCCGAAATCCCAAAGAACCCTTATTTGGGCGGAAAACGGTGGGCTTGGAATTGTTGCAAGGTTTGGGAATTTTGGCGATCGTCCTAACGATTTTTATCATTGCGCTTGATCGGGGGCAAGGAGAGCTAGATGCCCGTACCTTGACGTTTACCACGCTAATTTTGGTGAATTTAGGATTGATCTTAAGTGAAGGTTCGACCTCGCGGCTCAGCCTCAAAATTTTACGATCGCCTAATCCGGCGCTGTGGTGGGTGCTGGGTGGAGGATTGTTTTTTCTAGCGATCGTCCTGTATGTGCCGATTGTTCGCACCTTATTTAGCTTCTCTTTTCTGCATCCGATCGACTTAGCTATCTGTCTATTCGGCGGCGCGATCGGTCTGCTGTGGTTTGAGCTATTGAAGCAACCTACAAAACGAGATCTTAAATAAATTAACATAGATACTTACGATATCAGAATTGCCTACTCTACAGCTATTAGTAGCTACCAAAAATAAAATGGAACCTATTCGGATCTTTCACTTTTCTGATGTGCTTTGTATTTGGGCTTATATTGCTCAAATTCGGCTCAATGAGTTGAAAAAAACTTTTCAAGACAAGATTGAAATCGAACACCACTTTGTCTCCGTTTTTGGTATGGCTCGTGAGAAACTAGAAAACCGTTGGCAAGATCGAGGTGGATTGGCAGGATACAATAATCACGTTCTGGATGTGGTCAAAAAATTCGACCACATTACCGTCCATCCTGATATTTGGATGAAAGTTACCCCGCCTTCATCTACATCCTGTCATCTGTTTCTTCATGCAATTCAACTACTAGAAGCTAAGGGTTTAGTAGATCGATCAGAACAGATATTTGAAAAAGCAATCTGGGCATTTCGAGAAGCATTTTTCACCAAACTTGCCGATATTAGCGATCGCAAGGTACAGTTTGAAATTGCTGAAAAATTAGGGTTAGATGTCACTCTAATTCAAGAGCAGATTGATAACGGTGAGGCTTATGCTTTGCTGTCCAAGGATTTTGACTTAATCAAAGAGCATCAGGTTTCGGTCAGTCCGACGTTGATTTTTAATGAAGGAAGACAGCGACTAAATGGCAATGTCGGTTATCGAGTCATTGAAGCTAATATTCGGGAATTACTGAATAATCCGCCCAATGAACAATCTTGGTGTTAGCCCGTTACGTTTTATATCGTATTCAATCAATTCATACATGAAATCAGACAACTATCAAGCATAGTAATACTTTAGAAATCTGAGTAAATGAAAAAGAAGCCTCTTATGGACACAATCAAAATTGAAATCATGGGTACAGGCTGCAAAAAATGCCAACAGTTAGAAGCAAATGCTAGAGAAGCAGTCGCAAATCTCAATTTAAGTGCGGAAGTTTTGCATATTACCGATCCTGTGGAAATTGCTATGCGTGGTGTGATGTCTACCCCCGCAATGGCAATCAATGGCAAGGTTGTCAGCAAAGGTCAAGTAATCAGTACAGAGCAAATTCAACCGCTATTGCAGCGCTAAGGGAATAATGCCATGTTCGATCCCTTTTATCCCTTTGACTGGTTAGCAACTCAGATTGTCACAAAACTTTTGGGACTAGAAATTGCCTCTCATTTAGGATCGAGTTTACATTTCTTCCTTTACGATGTGCCGAAAGTTTTAACATTGCTAATTGTGATTAGCTTTATCGTTGGCACATTTCAAAGCTTTTTAGAACCAGAGCGCGTTCGCTCTTTGCTAGAAGGAAAGCGCACTTTTGCGGGAAATGTCTTGGCGGCAATGGTGGGAATTGTCACTCCATTTTGTTCATGCTCAGCAGTTCCTTTGTTCATCGGATTCTTAGAAGCAGGTGTTCCTTTAGGCGTGACCTTTTCCTATCTGATGGCAGCACCAATGGTGAATGAAGTTGCTGTTATCCTTTTATGGGGATTGTTTGGGTTGAAAGTGACGCTGATCTATATCGGCTTTGGCGTGGGCTTGGCGATCGCATCAGGATATATCATTGGACTGCTCAAACTCGAAAGATGGGTAGAACCCTTTGTATGGGAACTGCAAAGATCGCGTCAAGGCATGGTTGCCGATGATGAAAATGATCTGGAAACAGTTACGCTGACTTGGAATCAACGATTTGAGCAAGGCAGATATCAATCCAGTGAAATTGTGCGATCAGTGTGGCTTTATGTTGTAGTTGGTATTGCGATCGGTGCAGGAATACATGGATATGTCCCGACCGAATTTATTACTCAGTACGCAGGTGCAAATAATCCTTTAGCAGTTCCACTCGCTGTCGTTATGGGCGTTCCACTCTATGCCAATATTGCGGGAGTAATGCCAATTACCGAAGCATTAGTTAATAAAGGAATGCCAATGGGAACAGTGTTAGCTTTCACGATGGCAGTTACCGCCCTATCGCTTCCTGAAATCGTAATTCTCAAAAAGGTTTTAAAACCGAAACTCTTAGCTATATTTGTCGGGCTAATGACCATTGGCATTATTAGCATTGGTTACATATTCAATGCGATTTTGCGGTAAATGAATCTGGATTTTGCGTAAGTTCAAAGACACAAAGCTAATTCTCGTTGCTAGACAGGAGCAAATAACGATGCCACGATCGCACCAACCACTATGGACTTTGACCTTTGAAGAGGTCTACGAATCTCTAGACACGGATGCCAAAGGACTATCCCAAAATGAAGCTCAACAGAGATTGGAAAAATTTGGGGCAAATGAATTGCCTGAGCCTGTGCAGCGCCCACTGTGGCTAAGATTTGCCGATCAATTGACGCATTTTATGGCTCTGTTGCTGTGGGTAGCAGGGATTCTTGCATTTATTTCTCGTACCCCTGAACTGGGTTGGGCGGTTTGGTCTGTAATCTGGATTAATGCTATCTTCAGTTTTTGGCAAGAGTTTCAAGCGGAGAAAGCACTATCAGCGTTGAAAAAAGTCTTGCCAATGCAGGTGAAAGTTTATCGAGACGGAGAACTTAAGCAAATTCCTGCTAGAGAACTGGTGCGCGGCGATGTCATGCAATTGGAAGAAGGCGATCACATTTCCGCAGATGCACGATTGATATCAGCCGAAAGTTTATATCTTGATGTCTCAGCAATTCCAAATTCAAAACCGTAGCAAAAGATACACAATACTGAAAGTAAAATCAACA
>JAYUEU010000360.1:0-6115 GCA_043739065.1 Synechococcales cyanobacterium
TTGATTAGGGTCGGGTTCATATATTGTAATGATTTTGACGATCGCTGATTCTTGCATTGAGACTTGTAAGTGGAGTGGTCTATTGGTTTTAGTGGTTCCAAAAATCAAACAACTTGGGGAGTATTTGTCGTCTGGGTATTCCTCAATAACGATCGCGCATCACCATTTGCCATCCATAATAGAGAATTGTTCTTCTTGCTGCTATACAATCAGATCCCGTAAGAAGTAGAACCGATCGCCCCTCCAAGTGTCACATTTAATTCTGCCGAGGTATCCGGTGAGGGGTGAGGAAAGTTCGACAAGGAAACTATGAGCTATGGAGTCAGTATCTAGCCTATAGTCGATTTCTGTCGCAGCAATAGCATTGAAATGAACTCTGACTACTGTAGAACTAATGTTCTTTTCATTGCCCTCTTGGAGTGTTTTTACTGTTCTGATGATAAGCGATCGAATCTTTAGTTCATTCCAAATATTATCAATGAATTTATTAACTTTTGAATCAGCATCAGTTCCGAAAGGTTCGCTTCTTAGACATGGCTCTAATTCCATCAGATCGATCGAACCGGGATGCGCAGATTTGAGTTCTACGAGTCGTTGAAGTGTATTGGGGCGCATGACATTCATTTTATTTTCCTTGGCGGCTGGTTCCGCATGTATAGTATTTAATTTTCCAGCAGCAAAGATGATTTTGACAGCGGCTTCAAATCGATCTTTACCTAAATTTGTGTTCCCAAGATTAATTAATTGAGCGCAAACGGCATTACCTACATTTCCGAGTCCGCTAGCTTTACACTCACCTACGATCGGGAAAGGTTTCTCACAATAGATATCAATGCCACCTGCACCACCCATTCCGTTAGGATCTAAAGCGGCTTTAGGGTTATTAAGATTATTTGTAAACCCAAGATAAATGAAAGCTTGACGAACTAGTTTTTCAAAAAGATACCCGTCACTGGAATTGCCAGCTTCCGTAATAGTAATAGTCTCATCTGTCCAGTTGGAATCTGATATTTGAGCCTTCTGTAGATCCGACCATCCGAGGAAGACTCTGAGATCGTCATCAAATTTTCTGGCTTCGGGATGAGCTTGGGTGTAGAGAGCGATCGTCCCTTGGAGTTCTTCAAGTTCAGGATACTCGGGAGGGCGAAATTTTAGAATCTGTTGCTGACGATTAGCGAAAATTGTTTCACTTAGAATGGGCAGAACTTTGGTGACTTGAATTGATTCCTTGAAGTCTTCGCCAAAGTGAGATAGACCAATAAACTTACCAGGCTTGATACCAGAAGAAACAGTGCTAGATATTACAATTGGTTCGGGAAGTCGATAAGCTCTCAATAGCGCTAGCGAAAGATGCCCTCTGTCTTCAAAAAATCTCTCTAATTCAGATTGTTTCCATGGAGTTAAGGAAGATAAAATTAATGCTTTCTCTACCTCATGGATCATACTGAAATTCTCACAAGTAGCCCACGTTTCTAGATATGTATCACCACCACATTCATCTTCAGGATGAGGATATAGTATAAAGCTCCATCCTTTTTGGACTTGAGCAATTGGAAGAGTTGCAATTGTTTTCCCTTCCTGCAATGCCTTAATATCAGCGATTGGGAGAGAAAGGACACGATCAAGTGTAATAGTTAAAGTCATCGTTACATCAATCCATCCAAGGCTTCAGAATCATCAGCTTCAGAATCAATCTCAGATTGAGCGGTTGAAGTAATAGAATCATCGACCTCAGGCTCATTAATTAGATCTTGTGGAACTTGATAAGATGGCGCACTCAAAATTTCACAGATAAGTGGATTGAACCGCCCAAGTTGATATTTCTCTCCATGATTTTGAATGAATTCCTGAATCTGTTCTAGACTCACCTTGTAATCTGACTCAGCCTTGTCATGAACCATCTTAAGTGCAAATAATGGCTTAATTTCCTGCCCGTAAAGCTTAACAAACTCACCGCCATGTTTTGCAAGGGGTTCAAGGTAGGTTGCTTTTAAATGAGGACTGACAGGCTTTTCGGGCGATCGAATTAAGCAACCTCTTGTTAAACCAAATTTTTCTGGTGTCAGGAGTTTTTTTAGTGCTGCTGCAATAAATTTCCCACTGTTCTCTTGAACGACAGAGACGGCTATTCCTAGAGGATTTTCTCCCTCTTGACCTATGATTTTAAAGTTTAGATAAGGTTCTTTTCCACCTTTCTTACCAAAGGCACTGGTCACTTTACTGATAGTGACATTTTCGATAGTTTCACCGATCAAACCGGAAAAGGCAAAGAGCAATGTATCGCTGATAATAGAGCTAACATCTAAGGAATTTGTAAAATCATCTCCCATTTCTGCTAGCAATGCTAACTCGACAGGATTTGCTACATTGATTACAGGAGTACAATTTTCTCTGCACCATTTTAGAACTTCTCGAACCGTTGGCTTACCCCGTCCAATTTCTTGTAAATCTCTTATGTTAAAAGGATATAGAGGATTCGGTGGTGTAATATCTCTAGCATCATAGTAATCTTTTAGGAAGAAAGTAACTAATTCAACAGTTGTTGAAGCATCAAGATACTGTAGGTCTAATGGTGGAGTATACGTCGTCATCTTCGTTGAAACTGCCGCAGGCATATTACCTTGGACTTCATTTGTCCAAACCCCAGGCATCATCACGCTCAGGATTACCCCACGTTTTAGATTTTCAACGAGTTCCTTCACTAAATTGGCTATAACTTGGGCCTTCCTCAGACCTGCATCATTAAAGTCAGCTAAATCCATTTCATCAAAACAGATCGCAAGTGAGTTGTAATCACTAATTACATCCAAAATTTGAAGAACGGTATCAAAGGATTGATTCTGTGTAGGCAGGCGAAGATCATTTGCTTTATATTGTGCAAGTTCCTTACCTCCAAGCCAATTTGAAGCATAGCCAGCTTCTTCATCCGAAAGAGTCCAGAAGATCGCACGGATAATATCTGGATCTTGAACTGTCTTTAGCCTACAGAATCCCTTCGTTAGACCTTGAATCAATTTTTGAACTTTACCTTCATCATCAGAAATATCTTCAAAATGTTTAACTAAATCTTTGGCCTCTACTGAAGTCGCCTGGGGATTTTTAGCTATCCGAACGTCATTTGCCATGGCAGTTGCTAGCTCTTGCCACTGCTTTACACCTTGACTTCCAATGTTAAATAAGCTTTCAGCTAAAAGCTGTTGAAATCCCGGTTTTACCTGATTGAGATCGCTAAATTTATTAGCCAGGATGAAGAGTGCTCCACCCAAATCCTGTAGACGATGGCGAATCCGACTGATAATATGCGACTTTCCAGTTCCATCTTGAGCCGTGATCAAAAGAGATGCTGTGGATAATTTTCCAGCTTGTATTTCTTCTAATGCTTTAAAAACGGCATCTGAAGCATGAGTATTTAACCCTTCCACATCTGGAAACCCTTTTCCCCAGACATTATTTGCAGTAACGAAAGGCGGCTGTGAAAATGGGCTATGCTCCAAAAGCATTCCATTGATTTCGTCAATATTAACAATAGACATGAAAACTGTTCTCCGATCGCAAATTAAATAATATGATTCTTTGCAAGCTAAATCTTCTTAGCGTAATAGCGAATAGCTCCAAGAGTCGTCTTTACTGATTCCTGTGAAATCTCTGGGGTCAATTCCGGCATTTCCCCACCAATTAACTGCAATACATCACTAGCTTGCATTTCTAGTAGCCATTCATCAAATTCCGATCGCTCCACCCGTTCCCCAATCTCCCGACGAATCCGATAAATCGGCACTAAATTATCCATATTAAAATCACGATTCAACCGATCGAACGTCTCCAACGCCACAACCTTAAACGCCTCATAAGACCCGATCGTACTTCCCTCAGCCTTTGCAACAGGTTCAGCCGACGTAACCGGATTCGATCGAAACCACTCCAGTAACGCATTCGCCATCTTCGCGCCAATCTGAGCCGAAAACTTAAACCCACCCCCTGCAAGAGACTCCGAAAGCAATGTCTTCCCCGCATCCGTCAGCGTCAATGTTTTCCCATTGGCCGAAACCTCAACAGCCCCCACCGTCACCAGATTGGCACAAGCCGCAGTTGCCTCCGCCCGTTTACCGCTAAATCGTTCATTCACCTTCCCCTTACCGATCTCCTTGCCGATCGAAGCTTCACCGAGTTCCCACAGCACCAACAAAAATCGCACTTCAAAATTCGTAGCCATCGTCATAACGTTCCTGAGTGAGTATATCTAGCCAGTGTAAAACTTCAGCATCGATCGAAACGTCGATCGACACTGCATCTCAAGAAGAGATTCACTATAAAAAGTCCTAAACAGGCTAATTCCCCATTAAGACACCTTACCTTTCACCCTAGAATACCCAGATTTAATCCATAACACACTGACGCAGATCACAAATCCACGTAAAAATAAACACCCTGTCGCTAGAGCCTACATACGGTTACCGACACATTCCTCTGGCTTCCAGAAAACTCCGTAAAGTCACAGGCAAACTCCATAAAGCAATTGCAAGATCTTAGAATTCGATCGCACTCCAAGAACAATCGATCGCAGCGGTATTGGTGGATGAATTCACATTGCTGGTAACGCTGATGTTTGATGAGATTGGTTCAGTTTATTCCTACCGCCGCGACCTCTGGGAATACTATTGATATTATGGGCCAGCGATTCAGCGCATCGGTCATCATCTGATTCAGGATGAGGGAATGCACTTCAACAATGCAGCCGTGTTGTTGCTTAATCAATACCGCGATCGATTGGACGAAGTGCCCAACTTATTAACGCAGATTGGATCGTTGGAAACCCATTTGAAAAAGTATCATAAGACGTTTTTTCTCGATCATGCCCAAGAGCAATATCGGTTTCCGCCTCATTTTAATGCTGTTTTAATTCGGTTGATTCTGGCGCGATTGGGATTGGGAGAGCGGCCCGATCGGTTGGAATTGCAGGAGCTTTGGCAATGGGTACCAGACGACTGTCGCATAACGCCAATCATTGGGGACGAGTAGGAGATTTTAGGGGGATCGTTTTTTGATGCCAGCAGAAGGACTTTGAAAACACACTCTTGGGAGTAGTGTAGTGCGATGTATTACAAAAACTTCTAAAAAGGGAACAAACCCAGCCGCGAATTCTTCCACAAACCCGTACAATCTAAAACTAGTTTGAAACTTCGGTTAGTGTTATGGCATCTCGTGCGCTTATTTTTGGTCTCGTCCCTAGCAGTCTAATCGTGTTGCTCTCCAGCACTGCCGTCCAAGCGCAAGATGTAGAGTTACAGATTGGTATTATTCAGCGCTACGGCGATCGGCCTAAGGATGTCTTAACCCTAAAAGCCGTCCCCGGCGACGTGCTGACAGTTCGCGTTGCCGAACAAGATGGCAAAATCAAAACTCTCACAACCGACACTCTAAAACTCGAAACCACCGTCCAGCCGCTGCCCAAGCCTCGCGTTGAAGAGCGTCTGATTTTCAGTACCCACCGCAGCTTTGAATCCGCCGAAGAACAAGCCCAATACTGGAAATCTCGTGGAATTGAAGTTGAATTAGCCCAACCCGACCGCTGGCAAGTCTGGGCCAAACGCAGCATCTATAAAACACCGACCGTCCTTCGCTTACTTGAAAAAAATCTAAAAACTCAAGGCATCCAAACCGCTCGCATCGAAACCCGAACTCTAACCGGATTGCCTCGGGCAAGCTTTGTCCTAAACGGCGCAAAATATACCCGCGACCAAATCGAAATTACATCCGGCAAGGGCATGATCCAAGTCGATCGCGACAATGACAACGCCCCCAACCGCACCTTCCCCGGCAGCCTCAAACTCCAACCCAACGCCTATGGTAACTACAGCTTAGTCAATCTAGTCGCCCTCGAATCGTATCTGCGCGGCGTGGTCCCCTATGAAATTGGTACGGGTGCGCCCCAAGCCGCCATGCAAGCCCAAGCCATCATGGCCCGCACCTATGTCTTGCGAAATCTGCGCCGTTTTACCACCGACAACTATCAACTCTGCGCCACGACTCAATGTCAGGTTTACTTCGGCACCAGCGGGGTGACGACGGCAACAGATAGCGCCATTGCCAGCACCCGAGGCTTAGTCTCAACCTA
>JAYUEU010000361.1:0-2414 GCA_043739065.1 Synechococcales cyanobacterium
GCCAAAGGTAATGTACAAAAATCCTTGGCAGGGCCAGGGGGTAGGGCGTTAGTATACCGATCGGCTAATAATAGATTGCGTCTTGCATATTGATCGAGTTCAGTTATCGTCCAGCCCTGCGGCATAAAGGTCACACCTCGCATTAGATCTTCATTGTGATTTCGTACGATATTTACCGCCTGTAAGCCTCTCCCAAAGCCTATGGCATCTTGTCGATTACTACTTGTTCCATCGTGCCACGCCCATAGGTCAGAGAGTAAGAGTCCAACCGAACCCGCCACGCTAAACGTATAGCGATCGAGATCAAATTCAGTGTGAATAGTCCAATTATGATCGGCCCAATACGCCATCCGATCGGCCATGGCGGCAGTTGCTTCCCAGATGCGCGGAGCGATGGATGCGGGGGCTTCATTTAGCCATTCAGCTAAACGTAAAGAGACTTCTGGAAATGAGTGAGATCCAAAAATAGTGTCAAATTGATGATGATCAAACCGTCCTGTCCCTGATTGAATCATTTGGCTAATTTCTCTTAGAACTTCAGATTTGATCTTATTTTCTATGGTCGGATGATCCTCTACTTCGTCGATCGCCCGCATACAAAGATAGCCAGAAGCCACGGCTGACCTAAGGTCTGGGGGAAGACGATTAATGGGAATGTAGAACGTTCGACTGGTCTCTTTGAGGAGAGAAAGGGCATCTTGGCGCATAAAAATCCTACGATCGTCTAATACTCTAATGAATTTTATCGTAAGCTGATTGTGCTGATGTCTGAAACAGCTTTTTTTTAATAATTAATTTTTAGTAGTTCGTTTTTTAACAAGCTAATTTTGGAATTATACCTGCGATCGGATAGCATCTTTAAAGTAAATTTCAACGTAAATTCTGTCCAATTCTATGACCTACTGGCTGATTAAATCTGAACCTGATGTCTATGGCATTGATGATCTTAAAAAAGAACAAGTGGGCATTTGGGACGGAGTGCGTAATTATCAAGCACGTAATTATTTAAAATCGATGGAAACGGGAGATTACTGCTTTTTTTACCACTCTAATGCTAAACCGCCGGGTATTGCTGGATTGGCAAAAATTGTCGAAACTATGGTTGTTGATCCCAGCCAGTTTGATATAAATAGTGACTACTTTGATCCAAAATCAACGGTGGATGCTCCGCGTTGGCATACCGTGAAGTGTGAATATGTTGAGACATTGCCGGAGTTGATATCATTAGAAACACTTCGATCGCACTTTAGTGATGATGAATTACTTGTAGTTAAACGGGGAATAAGACTATCGGTGATTCCTGTATCATTTGAGAGTGCCGATCGGTTGCTGAAAATTGGTGGATTTACTACTGAATTCCAGCCCTTGATATAGCGGAAGTTTAATTCTAAATGTAGTCCCATCTACTGCATTAGATTCACAATCAATTGACCCTTGGTGTCGTTCAACAATGATGCTATGGCTGATAGAAAGTCCTAGTCCGGTGCCTTTACCAATTACTTTTGTCGTGAAGAATGGATCAAAAATACGATCGCGAACTTCTTCAGGAATACCGGGACCATTATCATGAATGATGATTTCAACTGATTTGCTGTGGGATATTGTCGTGATAGAAATTATGGGTTTCCATGGAGTAATGTCTTTGTGTTGAAGTCGCTGATGATGGGCTTGATCCAAACATTGACTACTATAGCTTTCTATTGCGTCAATACTATTGGCGAGCAAATTCATAATGACTTGGTTGAGTTGGCTGGGATAGCAATCAATTGTACCGATCGCTCCATAGTTTTTTTGGATAATGATTTCGGAATTAGATTGTTTAAATCGATGATTAAGAATGAGTAGCGTACTATTAATTCCCTCGTGAAGATTAACGGTTTTAAGCTCTGCTTCGTCAAGACGTGAAAAATTCCGTAGACTTAGAATAATTTCCCGAATTCGACCAGTGCCGATGTTCATGGAATTTAGAAGTTTTGGTAGATCAATTTCTAGAAATTCTAGGTCAATTTCTTCTGCATGATCATCGATCTCGGTTTGTTTGGCCTTTTGTTGATAGAGATGAAGATGATGGAGTAGATCTTTAATATATTGGGTGGCGGGATTTAGATTGCCATGAATAAAGCTGACGGGGTTGTTAATCTCGTGAGCAATGCCTGCAACCATTTGACCGAGTCCTGACATTTTTTCACTCTGAACCAACTGCCCTTGGGTTAATTTTAAATTACTTAAAGCTGTTGTTAATTCTTGGGTCCGATCGGCAACTTGAGATTCTAAGGTCTCATTTTGCAAATTGAGTTGATTAAATGATGTTTGTAAATCTTGAGCCATATGAATGAACGATCGCGATAAATTCCCAACTTCATCTACGCGATCGATATCAAGTGTCACGTCAAACTCCCCCTTGGCAAGCTTTT